>JANPGT010000057.1:0-9345 GCA_031424135.1 Chitinophagaceae bacterium | reverse complement strand
TCGACCTCCATGCAGGTTACTTTGTTGCTGCCTTGCTTGTCTCGCTTTTTATTGCTGGCGCCACTATTGGCTTCAAAGCAGTGAAGGCAGCGCTGGCCAACCCGGTGAAGAGTTTGAGGACGGAGTAAGAAAGCTGTAAGCCATTAGCTATCAGTTTATCCAGTATTGCAATAAAATATCAGCCCTGGCTAACCGCCAATGGCTGAAAACTAAAAACTGTTTTCATGCTAAAGAACTATTTCAAAATTGCCTGGAGAAATATGCTGAAAAGCAAGGTGTATTCACTGATTAATATCATTGGACTGGCCATTGGTATGACTGTGGCATTGCTGATTGCCCTTTGGATCATTGATGAGCTCAGTTTCGATCATTACCACGCCAATCATACCACACTGGCGCAGGTAATGACTACCCAAACCTTTAATGGAGAAACCGGGACCGGCCAGGCTGTAGCCATGCCGCTGGGTAATGAACTGCGCAGCAAATATGCTGCTGATTTCAAGCAGGTGTCCATGGCTTCCTGGAACTTCGGTCATATACTGGCTACGGGCGATAAAAAGATAAGCAAAAGCGGTATGTGGGTAGAGCCCATGTTCCCTGTCATGTTTTCTTTAAAAATGGTAAAGGGCTCACAACAGGGGCTTTCTGACCCTTCTTCTATTTTACTAAGCGCCTCAGTTGCCAATGCACTGTTTGGCAAAGAAGATGCTATGAACCAGCTGGTAAAACTGGATAACAAAGAAAGTTATAAGGTAACGGGCGTTTATGAAGATCTGCCACGCAATACCAGCCTGTACGATACCAGGATATTATTGTCGTGGAATAAATATATTACCACCCAGGACTGGCTGAAAGGTGCTATGACGCAGTGGGGCAACCACTCGTTTCAATTGTATGTACAGGTAAACGGTAACGCCGATATGGCAAAAGTGACCGCAAAAATCAGGAATGCTTCAATGATTCACCTTGACGCGGCACGCGATGGTAAGGAAGAACTGGTGCTGCAGCCAATGGATAACTGGCGGCTCCACAGTGAATTTAAAAATGGGAAGGTAGTGGGTGGTCGCATACAATTTGTATGGCTGTTTTTTATCATTGGCGTATTTGTATTGCTGCTGGCCTGTATCAATTTCATGAACCTGAGCACTGCCAGAAGTGAAAAACGCGCCAAGGAAGTGGGCATCCGAAAAACCGTGGGTTCACTGCGCGGGCAAATCATTGGCCAGTTTCTTTCAGAATCAGTACTGGTAGCATTTATGGCTTTTGTATTTTCTATAGGGCTGGTGCTGCTGTTGCTGCCCTTCTTCAATGGTTTGGCCAATAAAGAAATGTTCATTCCCTGGGCAAGCCTCCCATTCTGGTTATTGGCCCTGGCATTTACTTTTTTTACCGGCATCGTTTCCGGAAGTTATCCCGCATTTTACTTATCCGGTTTTGAGCCAATAAAGGTATTAAAAGGCACTTTCCGCGTTGGGCGTTTTGCTTCGTTGCCGCGCAAGGTGCTGGTAGTGATCCAGTTTACGGTATCCATTGCGTTGATTACCGGAACCATCATTGTTTTCAGGCAGATACAGTTTGCCAAAAACAGGCCGGTTGGATATAACCGTGATGGTCTGATTACCATTGAAATGAACACGCCGGAATTATATGGCCATTATGAGGGCATACGCAATGATCTCCTGAATACCGGCGTAGTGGAAAATATGGCAGAATCTTCCAGCCCGCCTACCAATGTAAACTCCAATAGTATCGGCTTTAACTGGGAGGGTAAGGATCCTGGATCACTGCCCCTGTTTGGTACCATTAGTGTTACACACGACTTTGGGAAAACCATCCACTGGCAGATCAAAGAAGGTCGCGATTTTTCAAGGGATTTTGCCACTGATTCCAGTGCTATGATCTTAAACGAAGCGGCAGTAAAACTGACCGGGCTGAAAGACATTGTTGGCAAAACCATTAAATGGGATACCACCCCGCATCGTGTTGTAGGCGTAATAAACGATATGGTAATGGAATCGCCTTATACGCCGGTTAAACCTACCATATTCCTGATGAACCCCGAATGGGCCGGAACCATTAACATCCGCATAAAACCCGGCGTGCCGTTGCGCACTGCGCTTTCTAAAATTGAACATGTATTTAAACGCGTAAATCCCGGCAGCCCGTTTGATTACAATTTTACAGATGAGGTATATGCCAAAAAATTTTCTGATGAAGAACGCATCGGCAACCTGGCTACTTTTTTTGCAGTATTGGCGGTGTTTATTTCCTGCCTGGGTTTGTTTGGCCTGGCGTCTTTTGTGGCAGAGCAGCGTACCAAGGAAATTGGCATCCGCAAGGTACTTGGTGCCTCCATTCCTTCTATCTGGAAAATGCTGTCGAAAGACTTTGTACTGCTGGTGGTTATCTCCTGCCTGATCGCCATACCGGTAGCCTGGTATTACCTGCACCAATGGCTGCAGCAGTACGAATACAGAACAGAAATATCATGGTGGGTATTTGCATTTGCCAGCATGGGCGCCATGGTAATTACACTTTTAACCGTAAGCTTCCAGGCAATTAAAGCGGCGGTGGCCAACCCGGTGAAGAGTTTGAGAACGGAATGAGACCGTGAGTGGTCAGTCGTGAGTAGTGAGTAGCATCAAACTAACATTTTTAATTGCAATGGCTGCGGACGAGGGCTCGAATAATAAGTAACCAGGTTTTAATAAGTTATGTTACACAGAAAAAATCAGACATCGGAAAATCAGACATCAGAAATAAAATACTATGTTAAAAAACTATTTCCTCACCGCTTTCCGGAATTGCTGGCGCAACAAAACCTTCTCGCTGATAAATATACTCGGACTGGCCATTGGTATCAGCGCAGCATTGGTCATATTTTTGATTGTGTCTTACGAGTTCAGTTTTGACAGGTTTGAAAAAGATGGTGACCGTATTTACCGGGTGGTGCTGGACGCCAAATTTAATGGGTCTGAAGGCCACTCTGCCGGTGTACAGGCGCCTTTGAGCAATGCCATCGCCCATGAAATGACGGGCATTGAAGCCAGTGTTCCGGTAATGGGCTTCCAGGGAGACGGCAATGCAAAAGTGACCATCGAAAGAGAAAATGCCAACGCGGTAGTGTACAAAAAACAGCCCGCCATCATTTTTACTAATCCTGGCTATTTCCAGCTGTTACCCTATCAATGGTTAGCCGGCAGCCAGGAAAATGCATTGAAAAATCCTTTCTCTGTGGTGATTACAGAAAAAAGGGCAGCCGCTTATTTTCCAGGGATGGCCATTACAAGTATACCCGGCCACAAGATTCTGTACAACGAAGACCTTAGTGTTACGGTGTCGGGTATTGTAAAAGACCTTGACGAAAACACATTGTTTACTGCTGAAGAATTTATTTCTTTTGCTACCATCGAAAAAACCAACCTGAAAGATAATTTCATGATGGATGTATGGAACGACTGGATGGTCTACTCACAGGTATATGTAAAACTGGCTAAAGACGCTTCGGCAGCAACTGCAACGGCACAAATGAATACACTGCTGAAAAAATACAATAAAGACGCCTACAAAGATGCCAACAACATGATGCGTTTTCATTTGCAGCCACTGAATGATATTCATTTTAACATGCTGTACCAAAGCACTAATCTGCGCACCGCCAGTAAGCCAACCCTGTACGGGCTATTGGCCATTGCGGCTTTCCTGCTGCTGCTGGGTTGCATCAATTTTATCAATCTTACCACCGCACAGGCTTCGCAAAGAGCAAAAGAAATTGGTGTAAGAAAAACAATGGGCAGTTCTAAATGGCAGTTAACAGCACAATTCCTGAGCGAAACTTTTTTCATCACTGCTATCGCTACACTGGTCTCTGTGTTGCTTACACCCTTATTGCTGCGTATGTTTGCCAATTTTACTCCCCCGGGCCTGCGTTTTGATTTACTACATCAGCCATGGCTGATTTTCTTCCTGCTGGCGCTCACCGTTGCAGTAAGTTTTCTTTCCGGTTTGTACCCGGCATTAATATTATCGGGCTTTACCCCCGTAATGGTCTTAAAAAATCAGTCTGGTGTAAACAAAGAACAGACAAGAAATGCCGGCATCCGCAAAACCCTTACCGTAGCGCAGTTTGTGATTGCCCAGTTTTTTGTGATTGCTACTGTAATTGTGAGCAAACAAATCAGTTATTCCGTTCATTCAGACCTGGGATTTAACAAGGAAGCCGTCGTCAATTTTGAATCGCCACGCGACAGGAACGCAGCGCACCGGACACAATTACTAAATGAAATAAAAGCAGTGCCCGGCGTAGCCATGGTAAGTACAGGATTTTTTGCGCCTGCCGATGAAGGGGTGGCTTTTACAAATATTGGCTATAATAACGGTAATGCGCTGCTGACACCCAATACGCAGATACGCTGGGGTGACCCCAATTACATTAAAGTTTATCAAATGAAATTAGTAGCGGGAAGAAATGTGGAAGCCAGCGACAGTATCCGCGAGTTCCTGGTAAACGAGCGTTTTGCCCATGCCATTGGCTTTCTGCGGGCCGAAGACGCCGTCGGCAAATTCCTGGAGTGGAATAAAAAGACACTGCCCATTGTGGGCGTGATGAAGGACTTTCACGATCAATCCACCCATGCAGGTATCAGTCCCGTTGTTTTGGGCGGCAACAAAGGCTCCATTTATCATATCAAACTGGCCCCGAACAGCCCGGATGGTGCCACCTGGAAAAATGCGATTGCCGGTATGCAAAAAGTATTTAAAGAAATCTATCCGGAAGAGGAATTCAATTATAAATTTGTAGACGACATGATTGCTGGATTCTATTCGAAAGAACAACATACAGCCAGTCTTTTGCAATGGGCCACGGGGCTTTCGGTATTGATCAGTTGCCTTGGCTTACTGGGCTTGGTTATTTATACCACCAACACCCGCAGCAAAGAAATCGGCATCCGCAAAATACTGGGCGCTTCCGTTGGGAACATAGTTTCGATTCTTTCAAAAGATTTTGTAATGCTGGTCATCATTTCTTTTGTAATTGCAGCACCGCTTGCCTGGTGGGCAATGCATAACTGGTTGCAGGATTTTGCATTTAAAACCAATATGAGCTGGTGGATATTTGCGGCCAGCGGCCTGGCCATGCTGGGGGCCGCATTGGTTACATTGAGTATACAAACCATTAAAACAGCTACTGCTAACCCAGTAAAGAGTCTGAGGACGGAATGAGAACGTGAGGCGTGAGTGGTGAGACGTGAGTGGGGTGCCCAAACTACAATTTCTGATTACATACCGCAAGCACGGAATTTCAGATAAAATAAAGCCTGGGTTAACTAAAGCATTTTGAATAAAGGAAATCAGACCCGTCCGGATGCCAGCCCGAAATATTCATTCTGGCGGGGCATGTCCGGGCGGACATCTCCAAATCATACATCAGACATAAAAAAACTATTATGAAAAAGTATTTAAGTATTTTATCGATTGCACTTGCATTCACCACTGTTCATGCACAGGAAGCATCGGGGGAACCCTGGCTGGTAAAATCACTCACCAGTGATGCCATTGAGCAGGTAAAAGCCGAGACCAGCGGCGGAAATATTACCGTAATGGGCGCCGACGCAGAAGCCCGCATAGAAGTATTTGTATGGCCGGGCAATAGCCGTAATAAAAACGCTTCCAAAGAGGCCATCAAAAAAACACTGGAAGAAAACTATTTACTTTCTGTTACCGTAGAAAATCATGTGCTAACGGCTACGGCCAAGCCAAAAAAAGGCTTTAAAGACTGGAACAACAGCCTGAGTATTTCCTTTAAGATCACTGTACCGCACAAGGTATCTACCCATCTTGTTACCAGTGGCGGCAATATTAACCTGTCTGCCTTATCGGGCACACTTGATTTTACCACCAGTGGCGGCAACCTGCTGGTAGATCACCTGGGCGGACATATAAACGGCACAACCTCGGGTGGCAATATAATTATGAGTGAATTGCAGGATGATATTGAGCTAACCACCAGTGGCGGTAATATAGACGCCAAAAATAGCCGTGGTAAAATGAAACTTACTACATCGGGCGGTTCGCTGCTGTTGCGCGGTCTGCTGGGCAATATCAATGCGGCTACCAGCGGTGGTTCTGTGGAAGCCAATGAGGTTGATGGCGATTTATCTGCACATACTTCCGGCGGCAATATACACATGGCTGGACTTTCCTGCAGTCTTGAAACTTCTACCAGTGGCGGCAATATTTCGGTAAGTATGAAAGCCCTGGGCAAATATGTAAAAATTTCCAATTCGGGCGGGCATGTAGATTTAGAAATACCCCAAGGGAAAGGTATCGATTTGAAACTATATGGCGAGAAAGTAAACACCAGCGGCATGACCGGTTTTACAGGCAATACAGAAAAGAACAAGGTAGATGGCACCTTAAATGGCGGCGGCATACCAGTGACAGTACACGGTGGCAGCAGGGTTAGTTTTGCGGTGCGGTAATTGGGAGATCAGTTGATTGGTTGATTGCCTGATTGGTTGATCAGCTGATCTGTGCAAAAAAGATTTTACGTTATGAAGTATGAGGGGTTGTTAGAATTTGGACACGTCCGAACGGGCAGGCTGACGAGCATCAGGCATTCCAAACTATGCTGAGGAAACTATTTCAAAATTGCCCCGGGAAATCTTTGGTGAGATTTTCCGGGCCACCATTTACTGGACCAAAGAATTACAGGTTAGGTTCAAACTCTTTTACCTCCGTGAAAAACCCCCTCTCCCCTATGGTAACATTGCCTGTGCCAGTGTATCAAAACCGAACAGTGTTTGTATCAGAAACGAACTGGTTCGTATAGTCAGCAGCTCTTATAGTCTGCAAATGAGCCGGTTACAAAAAGGCATATTATTAGCCATTGAAAGCTGGGTAATTTTCATTGCAGCATCTGTATCCCTCTTTCATCCGGATCTGCTCACCAGCTAAAAAACAATCATGCTTAAAAGTTATTGCTTAATTGCCTGGAGAAATATAATGCGGAACAAGGCACTTTCTTTCATCAATATTGCCGGTCTCAGCATTGGCCTGGCCTGCTGTATGCTGATTTCACTGTACACCAAAGACGAACTGAGCTTCGACCGCTTTCATGCAAAAAAAAATCAGCTCTACCGGCTTACCTGCCGCATTATTGAAAAAGACGGCAGGCAGCAAAAATTCGGAATTGCACACATGATAGAGGGGCCTTCGTTCAAAGCTGCCATTCCTGAGATAAAAGAATTTACCCGTGTATCTGAGGAAGATTTTTTCGTAAAACGCGGAGCGGAAATATTCAATGAAAAAGCAATATGGGCAGATGATAATTTCTTTTCCGTTTTCTCCTTCCCGCTGGTATCGGGCAATGCAAAAAATGTACTGAGCGATCTGCATTCGCTGGTAATCACCGATGAGATGGCGATAAAATATTTTGGCACCACAGATGCCATTGGCAAAACCCTGGAATTTAATATCAATAATGCCTTTGAACCCTTTACCGTAACCGGCGTTGCCAAAAAAACACCACAGAACTCCACCATCAAATTTGGTCTTGTCCTTCCCTTTAAATACTATGAACAGAAAGATTACAGCGATGGATGGCTTTGGCTCTCCTACCCTACTTTTTTTGTAATGGACGCAAAAGTAAACCAAAGGCAGGTAGCGGCTAAAATGCAACAGGTTTTTGAAACCAAAGCAAAAGACCAGATTGCGGAGGAAGCCAAACACGGAGGAGCAGGAAAATTCTACTGGGGTGTTCAGCCATTTTTGCAAATGCACCTGGATACTGAAACAAAAGAGACCATGAATGTAAGTGACCCGGTGTACAGTTATATACTGGGAGGGATTGCCATTTTTATATTATTGATTGCCTGCATCAATTTTATTAATCTTACGGTGGGGCAATCGCTGAAAAGAAGTAAGGAAATTGGTATCCGCAAAGTAATTGGCGGGCAGCGGGGACAGTTAATCCGGCAATTCCTGGGCGAATCATTTATGCTGTGTGCCATTGCCTTTATACTGGCGGTGGTGCTGGCGCAAATAGCGCTTCCTGTTTTCAACAGCCTTTCCAACAAACAGCTAAGCCTAAGTTACCTGCTGGATGTTAAACTGGTGCTGTCTTTTATTGGCCTGTTTTTACTAACAGCTTTTGCTGCAGGTTTCTATCCTGCGCTGGTATTATCGGGCTTTGACCCGGTAAGAACTTTGTATAACAGGACCAGGTTCACCGGCAAAAATTACCTGTCAAAATCACTGGTGGTAGTGCAGTTTGCCCTGGCCACATTTCTCATCATTACCACCCTGTTTGTGTATTCTCAGTTTGATTACCTGACCCACCAGGATCTTGGCTACAACGACAAACAACTGCTGGAGCTGAACGTAGGACAGGGAAGAAACCAGCTATTGATGAACCGGTTTAAAGAAGCTTTCACAAAAGTGCCTGGTATTGTTGCCGTGGCGCCCAGAATGGCCGGGGAATGGGAAACCAATACCAGGGCCAATGGAAAAGAATTCCCCGTACGGTATGAGCATATAGATGAAGACTACCTGCCCACATTGGGGGTGCCCATTGTGGCCGGAAGAAATTTTTCAAAAGACTTTGCGGCAGATTCCACCCAGTCAGTATTGGTAAACGAAGCTTATGTAAAGGCCACTGGCTGGAAGGACGCTGTAGGTAAAAATATTGACTTCTTAAACGGGGGGCCGGTGCAATTACAGGTGGTAGGTGTTGTGAAAGACTACCACTATGCATCGCTGAAAGAAAAGATCAGTCCGCAATTATTTTCAACTTCACCCAAATTGCCATTTGGCAAATTCATGATCAGGATAAATCCTGCCAGCCTGCCAAAGACCCTCGCCGCCATAGAAAAAATATACAGGGAGCTGGCGCCCAACCGCCCGTTTCAATACGATTTTAAAGACGATCTGAATTATAAAAAATACGAAGCCGAAGAAAGATGGAAACAAATCATCACGCTTTCGGCCATACTCACCATTTTCATTTCCTGTATTGGCCTTTTTGGACTTACTACGCTGTCTGTACAAAAGCGTACCAAGGAGATTGGCGTAAGAAAAGTACTGGGCGCAAACGTGCTGCAGATATCTGCGCTGGTTTCAAAGAATTTTGTGCTGCTGGTATTGCTGGCATTCCTGGTAGCTATACCAGCTGCCTGGTTCGCCGTAGGCAAATGGCTGCAGAATTTTGCCTACCGCATAGAAATGCACTGGTGGGTATTTGCAGCCGCGGCGGTGACCACTGTAATAATTGCGCTGATTACTGTAAGTTTTCAATCTATCAGGGCAGCATTGTCCAACCCGGTGAAAAGTTTGCGGACGGAGTAA
>JANPGT010000056.1:0-11588 GCA_031424135.1 Chitinophagaceae bacterium | reverse complement strand
ATATTGGCAGCCTGGTTTATATTTTTTTGCCGCCAGGTATTACCACTGTCCCTGCTGATATAAACGGTACTATAGCCCGCAATTATGCCCGTGCCGCTGCTGGCATTAATATCCAAAACCGCAGCCTGGGGGAAATTCTGGCGGATCGTCCAGTTAGTACCCTGATCTGGTGTGTACAACAAATCACCGTTGGAATTGAGTATGTAACCGTTTTGGGAATCCGTAAATACTACTTTTGAACAAACAAAGCCGGATGGTTTAGGATTAAGCCAATTCAGTTGCGCTATGGAACTAATAGAAAAAAGGCAGAATAATACAGCCAGGGCCAGGGCAGGTAAGTATCTCATTTTCGTCAGGATGGGGGTTAAGCTTCAAATCTATCGATAAAAGTGAATACAAAAAAATATAGCCTTAAACCTGGCCTTTCCATTAAATACTGTGTACCTGCACCTGTAAAATATTTTTAAACTGGCTTTGGTTGCCCTTTATCCAACCACTGCGTCCTTATTATACCTTAACCGGTACTCTAACGGCGACAAACCGGTTATTTTCTTGAACACTTTCCCGGAAGCCTTATCGTCTGAACAGCCCACTTCATACATTACCTCAAAAACGCTTTTGCGGCTTTTTCCAATGCTTTTTTGGCGGCTTCCACTTTTACGCGCTACAGGTATTCTACTGGCGCATTACCGGTGGCTTTTATAAAACGCCGGTCGAAATTGCGCCGGCTCACTGCCAATTGGGAAGCGCGTTCTTCGAAAGAAAATTGCTCCCCAATATTCTCCTCTATGAATGACTGCGCTTTTTTCAATTACGGTGTCTCTGTGCTTTTCTGCATCTGGAAAATAGTAAAAGCACCTTCCGATACCCCGGCCGATTCCAAAGCTTTTTTTATTTACTGGCGGTAAATCAGATAAATTGCGGTAAGCATTTCCCATATGAACGTACAACCAGCCATTGCAGGAACTTTTATAAAAAGAAAAACCCTCAGCATTGCAGCAACCGCCATCGCCTGCTGCTGTCTGCTCGCGGCATTTCAGCATAAAATAAATGCCCAAACCAAAGCAGTTAAGACCAGTCCACATCCCAAAATTGTCAATATTGTCAATTTTATCCGCCTGCTTGAACCGCGGGATTCCGCTATAACAGAAGATGTGTTGTACCAAACCGTGGTGAAGCAACTACAGTTGATGCGGCAGTACAAACTGGGAGGCAGTTTTCTATTGCAGTACGATGCGTTGATGGATGCGCGTTACCAGCAACTTTTGAAACGGCTTCCGCAAGACTCCTTTGAGATTGGTGCCTGGTGGGAGATTCCGCAACCCATGGTAGAAAAAGCCGGGCTAAAATGGCGCGGCCGCTATCCCTGGGATTGGCACGCCGATGTAGGCTTCAGTACCGGTTATACACCGGCAGAACGTGAAAAACTGGCCGATGTATACATGGAAGATTTCAAAAAAATCTTCGGCTACTATCCAGCATCTGTGGGTTCCTGGTTTATTGATGCACACACCCTCAATTACCTGTATAATAAATACCATATTACAGCGTCCAGCAATTGCAAAGATCAATATGGCACTGATGGGTATACGTTATGGGGCGGCTACTGGAACCAGGCCTACTACCCCAGCAAGATAAATTCTTACATGCCCGCTCAAACCGAAAAAAACCAGTTGCCGGTGCCCATCTTCAGGATGCTGGGCAGCGACCCCGTGCGCCAGTATGATGAAGGACTTGAAAAACAAAGACAGGGCGTTATTACCCTTGAGCCGGTATATGCCTTCGGCGGAGGCGATGCTGCCTGGGTAAACTGGTATTTTAAAAGTTTTGTGGAAGGCCCCGATATGGAATTTGCTTACACACAGGCCGGGCAGGAAAACTCCTTTACCTGGAATGCCATGGCAAAGGGTTTCGAAATACAGATGCCGCTGATTGCCCGGTTAAGAGATGAACATAAAATAAAAGTGGAGACCCTGGCCGCTTCAGGTAAATGGTTCAAAGAACATTACAAGCTTACGCCTGCTACTTCGGTTGCCGTAAAAGAAGACATAAAAGGAAGTGACCGCAAGACCGTATGGTTTAACAGCCGGTTTTACCGGCTGAATTTATTATGGGAGCACGGCACCCTCCGTTTCCGCGATATTCATTTGTTCAACGAAAACCTGACTTCTTTTTATACTGAAAATAAAGCCAGTTACAACGAATGCGCCTTCTTTACGCTTCCTTTTGTAGATGGCTACCTCTGGAGCACTGCGGAGAAAAGGGCCGGTATGTATTTTAAAACATTGATTAACGGTAAAGAAGTATTGCTGGAGGGTAAAGATCCCGTAATTACCGATGCTGTCGCGGGAAAACTGCATATTGTATGGCCAC
This sequence comes from Chitinophagaceae bacterium, assembly GCA_031424135.1. Lineage (GTDB taxonomy): Bacteria > Bacteroidota > Bacteroidia > Chitinophagales > Chitinophagaceae > JACMLD01. Next base: position 9,215 of record JANPGT010000056.1, on the reverse strand, counting down.
TTACTTCAATAAAAGGGGAACTGGTGATGGACATTAATGAACGCAGCATAAACATCCGCTTAAAAGGATCTTCCTCCGCCAACTGGTTTCTTGATTTAACGGCAGCAAAAAAAGATGCTTTACCATTCACTAAAGTAAATGCTAAAAGCATTGATTGTCTGTTTGAAAAACTGCCCTACACGGTCAATGCTGTAAAAGGTATATTCTCCATTCCAAACGACAGCACCCTCATAAGAATGCAACCGGAAGGAAATTCCCTGGTGCTGCGCATGACTGGCGATAAAGAACAAAAATAAAATACCCTGCAGTCTGGTCCATTTACAATACAGCATATTAATAACCGCCCAAATTCAGGGCGGTTATTTCTTTCTTTCCCGCACCCCCATTTTCACATCCTTTTAAGAAACCCCCGTTAAACCTTTCCGGCTACTGCAGTCTTACCTGCACACCAAAGTAAAGAAGCATGAAAAAATATGGTTTACCCCTGGCAATAATAATGGCTCTATTCTCGCTGGTTTCCTGTGCACCCACATATGTGGTGCGCGAGCGGCCACGTGAAGTAGTCTATTTCAGGCCGGCTGCACCCAGCCGCGCACATGTATGGGTTAGCGGCGACTGGTACTGGACCGGCGGCCGTTACCAGTGGCGCGAAGGCTACTGGGCAATGCCCCGCCGTGGCAGCCATTGGGCCGATGGACACTGGCAGAATACCCGTAACGGCTATAAGTGGGTGCCCGGGCACTGGCAGCGCCGCTAAGTTTTTGTAAATACGATTACCCTTACCGATACCCTTATGCGGGCGGCCATGTGCTGCCCGTTTTTATTTTTGGCCCTGCAAACAAAATTGAAGGGATACAGTTACACATGAAATAACGTACATTGACAACCAGGTACGCCAAATAGTTGACCGGCACAATGGCCGGCATTCTTGTACGCCACTTTAACCCAACAAACCATGAAGCGCAAAGATTTTTTAAAAAATGGATCGCTTGCCGGACTGGCATTCACCTCGCTGGCAGCAGGCGCCCGCAAGGAAGTTTCAAAAAATGAAACCGCCGCTGCACTTCGTTTACCTGTTACAGCAGATGATTTTGAACTGAATGAAATCACTATTGACAGCCTGCAGCAAAAAATGGCATCCGGTGTTTATACAGCACAATCCGTTACGGAAATGTACCTGAAACGTATTGAAGCCATCGATAAAAAGGGGCCAGCCATCAATTCAGTCATTGAGGTAAACCCAGATGCGGTGGCCATTGCCGTTGCACTGGACAAAGAGCGCAAAGCTGGTAAACTGCGTGGTCCCCTGCACGGTATACCAGTGCTGATAAAAGACAATATTAATACAGGCGATAAAATGATGACTACCGCAGGTTCATTGGCCCTGGTGGGCAATATCGCCTCCAAAGACGCATTCATTATTCAGCAACTGAGAGCCGCCGGCGCAGTGATACTGGGCAAAACCAATTTGAGCGAATGGGCAAATTTCCGATCCACCCGGTCTACCAGCGGCTGGAGCAGCCGTGGCGGACAAACAAAAAACCCGGTGATGCTTGACCGTAACCCCTGTGGTTCCAGTTCAGGATCCGGCGCTGCCGTAGCCGCCAACCTCTGCACAGTAGCCATCGGCACGGAAACAGATGGATCTGTAATAGCCCCGTCATCCTTTTGCGGCATAGTGGGCATTAAGCCTACGGTAGGATTATTAAGCCGCAGCGGCATCATTCCTATATCAGCTACGCAGGACACTGCTGGTCCCATGACAAGAACCGTAGGCGATGCGGCCATCCTGCTGGGGGCACTTACCGGTGTGGATACAGCCGACTCAGTTACCCTGGAAAGTAAAGGAAAAGCACCAAAAGATTATACGCGTTTCCTGGATGCTGAAGCATTGAAAGGTAAAAAGATAGGCATTGAAAAAAGTTTCCTGGAAGGACATGAAGGTGTAGTGACATTGTACAAAGCCGCTATTGACATATTAAAAGCTAAAGGCGCACAAATTATAGAAGTAGAATTGCTGAAAGCCTGCAGGGATGCCGGCCGCGGCGAAGGAGATGTACTGAAATATGAATTCAAAGACGGCGTGAACAAATACCTGGCAACTGCCAATGCAAAAGTAAAATCATTGGCCGACGTAATTGCGTTTAACAAACAAAACGAAGCCAGCGCTATGCCGCATTTCAGGCAGGAGACACTGGAAGAATGCGAAAAAAAACAAGGACTTGACAGCGCCGCGTATAAAGAAGCCCTTAAAAAGTCTACTGGTACCCGTAAGATCATAGACGACCTGATGGCCCTGCACCAGCTGGATGCCATCTGCGGCACCAGCATAGGCCTGGCAGGATGTATTGATCTCATTAACGGCGACTATGACACCGGCTTTTATTTTTGCCCGCCGGCCGCCCGTGCCGGCTACCCGCATATTACCGTACCCATGGGCAAATGGCATGAATTACCAGCGGGGCTGTCCTTTATAGCCGGTGCCTACAAAGAACCTTTACTACTGGGCATGGCATACGCGTATGAACAGGCTACTAAAAAAAGAGAAGCACCCAAATTTATCAGTAACCCGGTCTGAGGTTCATTCGTTGCCCCTTTGTGTCCACCGCGTGAAACCATTGCCGGTCAGACGCGGACCTCAGACCGTTTTACTACGGCAGCATGTATGCAGGATTTGTAAACCATGCTGCACAGAAGAACTAAGAACTGAAAACTGAGAACTAAAAACTATTTGTCTGCTGCCTGTGCATCCCTGATATTTTTCTGCACCGTAATGGCGCCAAATAAACTCAGCAGGAAAGCAAATGCGTAAAAGCCTTTTTCGCTGGGTAAAAGCGTAGCATTCCAGAGGCCTATCACCAGCAATACGATGGCTATGATGGTGGCTGTCCAGCAAATGCCATAGTATAGGTCTGTAACGGGTACTGATTCCAGCCTGTCTCTCACACTTTTTTGTAATGATACCACGGCAAAAAGCCCGAAGAGCAATACCGTGAAATAATAACCTTTCTCATTCAGCTGCATATCAGCCCGCCACAATCCAATAAGATAGCCAATAGCGCCGGCGCCCAATGCAATCCATGATGCAGCAATAAATGCCGCTGTAGGTTTCTGGTTCATGATGTACAAGTTTAGTATTGTAAAAATTAAATCCTACCGCAGTTTTTGGCAATTACGGCAGTGTTGTATCCGGTAAAGTATCACTGGTATTTAAGAAAAATGCCTGTATCGAAAGGTGTCCACAGGCAGGCTTTCTGCCCACTGCTTTTAAGTGCATTATTGGCCCATGTATTACAGGTATGCAGCATGCTGTAACTGCCATTGGCTTCATAAAAAGCATCGGCATTACTGTAGTGGGCGTTGGTGGCTATTGGAATAAAATGTCCTGCTGCGTCTCTCTGAAAACTATTACTGATATATTGCACCAGCCTTGTATAAGCGCTCCTGCTGATCAGTATCTTCTTGCAGGAGGCATTCTCAGTAAGTTTATCATAGAAAGTGGCATGAATGGCGGTGGTACTAAGGGCAAACGCCGCTTTAAAAGCAACACTGAACTTGAGATCTGCCCAGGTAGGTGTCTGCAGGTAAAACCCTTTATCGCCCCAGCCCATGGCCAGGTATTGAATATGGCCGGTGTCCGGCAGGTGTGCATTGGCAAACCTGATTTCTTTGCTCCAGTCAAGTACCTCTGTTTTTAACGGCAGTACCAAATCTGTATGCACACCATTTGTCTTAATGTAAATAGCCATTTCTTCCGGTTGCCCGGCTTCCCGCGCTACGGTAATTCTTGAGAGGCACCACGCAATGCCCAGGTAAGCCAAAACAAATATCACGAAGCCCAGTACACACTTACCGGCAAATTTTAATAGCTTCTTCGAACGCTGTACCATAGCCAACAGATAAATCGATTAGACTGATTTTATAAAATGGAGAGCATACACCGTAATAGCTGGCAACCTGCAAAACTGTATGCAATTGCCTACTGCACCACTTTAATCACCCCCGCGCCATTGTAAGAATGGTATTCGCCGTTGTACATGGCATCTGCACTGGCAGGCCCCATTTTGTACACGCCCGGACTTACTGCACGCACCGAATAATAATATACCTGCCTGCTGTTGTACAAATCTACAAACAGGTTGATGCGGTCATCGCGTACATCCATGGCCGTGGGGGTGCCGGCATCCTTGATCCACTCCATACCCGGCAATTCTTTGGTACGCGGATTTTCAATTTCAAAACCGGCAGGCAGTAAATCTGTAAGTACTACATTGCTGATGCTGCCGCTGTACATTTTCTCCAGGCTCAGCTGTACTACCACCAAATCATTTTGCTTAAACTTATTGCCAATAATGGCACGGCCATACCTGTCGTAAAATTTACGCCGCACTTTTATATAATTATCTTCTTCTTTGTAAGCGCCACTGGCGCTGATGCCTTCGCTCTGCCACCAGTAGTACAGGTTACCTTCTCCTTTGGTAACAATATCCACCGTACTACCATTCAGCTGTTTTGAATTGAATTGCGCCAGCCCATTGCCCAGTGTGCCCACATTTTTTCCGTTGGCGCTGATGGCAGCCGTAACAGTAGATTTATTGGCAGCGCGTGCCAGCTTGCCCATGGCCAGGAAGCTGAATACGCTTTCCTGTGTACTGTACCAGGTACGCTGCTTTAATTTCTCCACTACATGATTGCTCATTACCGGTATTTGAGCATTGCCGGGATCAACATCAATCAATACATTCAGGGCAATGGATTCATCGCGCACATCGCTGTAAAAACTGCCGCCAGTCTGGGCCACTGAGACTTCTCCACTGAAAGAAGCTGGCAACAATTCGCGGAAACGGGTCTTATCGCCCGCTACCGCATAGGCAGCTGATAACAAATAACGGCTGTCAAGCGCCAGCAATGCCGGGTTGGCTTTGTAATAATTCATTACGCTGATATTGGGCCGGCTGGCCAATGCCAGTACATATAAACTATACGCAACTTCTTTTGGCGCTATTTTCTTTTGTTCTTTCTGGTTGAAATAATAAATAATGGTTTCGCGGTTGCGCAATTTAGTGTTGAGGTAATTCAGCAGTGTAAGCAATAACCCCTTTTCTACATCGTACCCGGCTTTCTGCGCTTCAATCAGGAAGTGCGCCGCATACACGGAAGCCCACCAGTGTTCAGTACCCTCTCCATCCCAAAGCGTAATACCACCATTGTACAGTTGCCGCAATTTTATTTTTCTAATCGCTTCCTGGATATTGCTGTTGGCAGATGCCTTGCTGGCCTTACCGGTATTCAGCAGATCCGCCAGGTCTCCATAATACAACTGCGGAAAGGCAGCGGAAATAGTTTGCTCTGTACATCCGTAGGGATATTCCACCAGGTAAGCAAACTGGTTGGCCAAACGCAGGGCGGGTGAACGGCCCACTACCAATTTATAATTACTGCTGCCCGGTATAAAATCGTTCAGTCCAATGGTAATTTTTTGTGACGCATTGCCGGCAATGACACCACTGCCGGTTACTTTCTGCAGCGTAGAAGGCGGCCTCACAGTAATATCTGTTTCATCCATAAATTTCTCACCCATACTTTTTACTTCCACCTTTATTTTGCCGGTGCTGATGGCAGGAGAAGCAATAATTTTAAAAACGGCACGTCCTTCGCTGTTGGCTTTTAATTCTACCGTTTGCTGTGCTGCACCTGCTAACTGCAAAGGCGCTGTAACACTAATGGTAGCATCCGCGCTGGTATTCTTACTGGTAGTATTGGTGATGGTAACGGGTACGGTTACGGTATCGCCAGGGCTCAGGAAACGCGGTAAGGCAGAACTGAGCACAATGGGATCTGCTACTTTCATGGCGGCTTCCTTACTGCCGAAACTTTGATCTTTGTACGCTACGGCCATCAGTCTTATCTCGCCGCTGAATTGAGGAATATCAAATTCAAACTGCGCTTCACCGCTGCTACTGGCTTTTGCGATGCCACTCCAATAACTTACAATCTTTATGCGTTTATTGGGCATGGGGTTGCTGCGTTTGCTGGTTTCCAGGTCGCCATCACCACCGGTGCTGCTCATACGGGCACGTATTTCGGGAAACAGCAACGGGTACATATCGTATCCATTCACGTCCAGCGATCGCTTGCCGTAAAAATAATCATAGGGATCCGGCGTGGAGAAATTACTTACCTGTAATACACCATTGTCTACTGCCGCGAGTGTTACATAACTCCCGGCAGCCGCCTTCACCGTTACTTTCTGGTGCGAATGCGAACGCACGGCGGCAGCGGCTACCACCTGCACCTCCATCTTACGGCCTTTTTCCTCTACCATAATGTTTTTATACCCATGCGCCACCGTTAGTGGAATATCGCTTACATCGTGCGGCTTAATCAGCGTAGCAGTGATATACACATTGGGCAGGTGATCTGCAGTTAATTTCATATCCAGCGAGGCCTGGCGGCCTTCCACGGTTACATACTGGTAAGAAACTACTTTTTCGGTTTCCATGGTCACCAGCATTTTACCGCTGAAAGGGGTTTTAAATAATACTTTGGCCGTTTCTCCTGCATTGTAGGCAGCCTTATCAACATCAATATCAATATTGCCTTCGGTACTTACTTCAAAAGCACCGTTGTCATTGCCGCTGCCCCAGCCACCATAGCTGTAGAATTCCTTTTTTACGTAACTGCCGGCACCCGGTATAGACACCCGCAACTCGTAGTTACCTGCGGTACGGGGTGTAAAAGCAAAATTGGTTTTCTCTCCTGCGATATTGATAGTGTTGGAGGCTACAATTTTATCCTCCTTCTGCGATTCGTAGCGGAAATAATTACCATTTTTGGTAAGCACGGTTCTGTATTCATGTTTTATTACTTCCACTTTTGCCTGTGTACCGGTCAATTGTTCGCTCTTATTAATAGCAATCAAGGGAAAATTGATAGCCTGGTTTAGGGCATAGTACCACCAGCCATCCTCCCCTATACCAAAAAATACAGGTTGCGTGTAGATATCAGCGCTGGCACTGCGGCTTACCGGCCTGCCGGTTTCATCAAATACCGTGGTATAAAAACTGGCTTCCAGTAAACCCACGTTCTTATATTCTTCTTTAGCGGTAAAAGTCTCGCTGGCATTACCGCTTTCATCTGTTTTTCCTTCCTTTACTATTTTGTCAAATGAAATTCCCGCATTGGAAATAGAGAAATTGTGATGAGGGTATTTTTTGGGGTTGAAGGAATTTTGCTTTACCTGTATCTCGCATTCATAGTTGCGGTTGGCAGCTGGCGGACCAAAAAAATTAAGCGCATTGATACTTAGTTTGGCAGATTCACCGGTGGTCAATGATGTTTTGTCCAGTTGCGCACTGATCTTTATCCTGTCCGGTACAAATTCTTCTACCATAAAATTCTGGCTGCCCAGCAATACATCGTTACCGTTGTATACTTCCAGCGAATAACTCCCTGTTACAGCCGAAGCGGCCATCTCTACATTACCTTCCAGCGAGCCCTGCTCATTCAGGCTTTTGCGGAAAGACTTCAGTTCCTTTCCGTTGGGCAAAAGGAATTTCATTTTCACCGGCAGTTCCCCCGGCGATTTCCATAACCTGTCGCGCAGCACTACTGAGAAATGAATATTTTCCCCCGGGCGGTAAATATCCCGCTCCGCATAAATAAAAGCATCCAGTCCGGTAGTATTGATGTGCTTTCCGCCGACATCGAACCGGCTCATATTTACTTTGGTGCTGCTAAAGGGCAGGTAACTGAAATCTGTTTCAGTTTTGGCAATGATCATGGCGGGTTTAAAGCCGGTAAACTCTTTTTTTGCATAAATAATTTCTGCTACGCCGTCTGCATTGGAGACGGCCGTACCCAGTAACTGGTTATTGCCGCCATAGGCCAGCACATTCACCCCGTTTACCGGCATGGCGGTCTTCAGTGAATTCACGAAAACATAGATTTTGTCAGCGCCTTCCTTTGCAATCAATCCAAAATCGGAGAGCGAGATAAAGCGGCTGTCGCTTACCCAATAATCTTCTGTAGATTTTATCTTAATATGATAGATGCCTTTAAAACCGGGCAGTTTGTCTTCTATATTAAAATTAAACAGCCTTGCAGATCCGCTTTTGGGAAGGCTTTTGGTCTCAATTTCCTTTTCATAAATTACGTCTCCCACCACCGCGTCGCTTTCGCTTTCGTAATAATCTTCGCCTTCGCCGTTGCCTTCTTTGGGGTAGTAGCCATTGCGCTGGGCTGCCAGCAAATTGTTTTCATATATTTTTGACACCACCACTTTCACTTTGGCAACGCCCACCAGCTTTACCTCTATATTTTTATTGCCCTGCCCAGCCAGGTACACGGCCTGTCGGTTTACAAAACTTACGGCAGGCTGCATTTTACCAAAAGCAAAATTATTGTGATAGTCTTCTTTTAAGACACCGCCTATCTTTCCGCGCAGTCCTTTGACCAGCGTAAACGCGTAACTCTTAGACGCATCAAAGGCATCACTGCTGATGCTAAAGCCATCATCTGTAATTTCTGTGGTAAACTTCACCGCCGGTTCAAACTTAATAAAAGATGACAGGCTCTCTGCAACCAGTTGCTGGCTGGTACGGATGCTGAGGGTGCCGGTAGTACCATCGTGTTCCGCATTAATGTCATTAATAGTAAGTGTGAAGGGCGAAGGAATCAGCGCCCTGGTATCAGTTTTGTCTTTGGTGGCATTACTGCCGCCTTCCGGAACGATGCCCTTGTCGATACTGATGGTGATATCATAATCACGATCTTCAGTTGCAAGTCCGGCAATACGCAGGGAAACCTTACTGGCATCCGCCACCGTAAGTATGGAATAATTTACCGGTTTCCCGTCTGCCGTCACCACTAATTTATCTTTCAACGCAGCAGCATTTACCGGGTAATTAAAATACATATCTACCTGTGGCACGGCGGTTTTATTATTTTCATCCGGCAATACCCAGGTAGTATTGGTATTTTCCAGTTTTAAACCGGCGGTGCTGAAATTGATTTTATCTCCTTTCTCTACTTTGTCGAATGCCGAATAGCGCAGCAATTCTTTATTGATATTTGCTTTATAGGTGGTAGCCGGTGCCAGCGGCCTGGCCGGGGAGAATACCAGTTCATCGCCATGCTCCCAGCGGAAACGCCCTGGGATTTTTGGTTCAAAAGAAACATACTCAGTAGAATCCCAGCGATCCAGCAGGGAATCA
>JANPGT010000055.1:0-1826 GCA_031424135.1 Chitinophagaceae bacterium | reverse complement strand
CAGGAATACGCCCTTCACCCCCAAACCCACGGGTACTGTGGGTGCACTGCCGGTGAAATTGATGGTAACGCCTTCTTGTACAATCAGTGTATCACCTTCGTTTACATAAATATCGCCGCAAACAGTATAGGTTTTGCCTGCCAGCATGGTGCCTTTCACGGTACCAGTTAAACAAGCTGCATCGCTGATAGGTGAAGCCGGTGCCACCACCGCTTTCCAGAGTGTTTTCTCTTCATCCTTTTTTTTGCAGCCACCGGCCATTATAAACAGCGCAGTAACAGCAGGTATAAAAAAATATTTTTTCATTTTTATAAGTTGATTGAATTAATTAAAATTTATACCGGAAGCCAAACAGGAAAGATGTTTTATAGAAATCTTTTTGGATAATAATTTTGTTGCTGGGGCTTGATTGCAGCGCCAGGGCCCTGGAACCGCGTGATTTTAAATAGGCGTTGTACGACTGGTGCAGCGACAATTCATACGGCGCATCCGTAAGGTTATTGATCTTTCCATAGAAGGTCAGTTTCTTTACCAGTCTTTTTTCAAATGAAATGTCCAGCTGTGTGGTAGGCGACTGCCAGTAATGCAGGCCAAGATAGGGGCTGATAAAACTGATTCTTTCTCCGGTGTATACCATGGCCACCTGTACGTCCAGCCCAATCTGGGGGTTCTTGTATATCAGTGAAATATTACCAATATGATTTGATTGTCCCTGCAGCGGCCTTGTTTCTGAAACCCTTTTTGACACAATGGCGCCGGCTTCATTCCTGAAAGACGTAATCATACTGTCGTTGGTAATGCTTGATTTGGTATAGGTATAATTGGCAGAAACACCAAAAGCGCCAAAGTATTTTGTAAATACCGCTTCAAATCCATAATTGCTGGCGCGGCCAATGTTTACGGGCTGCAAATAAAGACTGTTTACATTTAATGGTTTAACTGCAGAAATCTCAATGGGGTCCTGTATGTTTTTGTAAAATACGCCCAGCAGTAACTGGTTGGCATTGCCTGAATAATATTCGTACCGCAGATCAAGATTGTCTGCGTAAGCATGTTTCAGTCCTGCAGGATCGCCTCTTTCTTTAAAAAATTCTCCATCGGGGCCGTCGGGTATCAGCTCTGCAAAGCCCGGTCTTGCCAGTGCTTTGTAATAGGCCATACGCAAATTTTGATTGCTGTTAATGGCATATTTGAACTGAAGCGATGGCAGTATGTCTGTGTATTTAATAGTACCAGACTTGGCATCTACATCTTTGCTCAGCGCGGTTTCGTAATGCTGGTAGGTATGTTCTATCCTTACCCCGCCCAATGCCTCCAGTTTACCAGACAGTTGCCATTTGCCCTGCAGGTAGGCGGCATTTATTTTTTCTTTGAATGTATAATTGTTGCCACTCACGCTGGGCACACCTGAGCTGGTTGGGTTAAAGATGAACGCAGCGTCATTAATATTGGTGTACACTGCATTCAACTGCGGATCCAGGCTGTAGGCATTGTAAAAATTATCCCTGTCTTTACTCCGGAGCAGGCCGCCTGCTTTTAATTCCAAATCCCTGGCAAACAGTTTTATTTTTTTTGAAACATTCAGGTAGGCTGAATAATCTTTGTCGCTGTTGTGTGCCCAAATCCTGCTCATGGATTGCAGCTTATCTGCTGTTAAAGAAGTGGCTACAATGGCGTACTGGTGGGTAAACTGTGCCTGGTCAGGAATATGGTTTGCTGCCGCCGAATAAGCAAGGCTCCAGTCAATTTTAAAGGAGTGCGTTAGTTTATTCATCCCCTGCAAAGTGGTATTATAAATAGACTGGTACTGCCAGGTGCTTCTTTGC
>JANPGT010000054.1:0-1804 GCA_031424135.1 Chitinophagaceae bacterium | reverse complement strand
GTTTTTTCCGCCGTTGTTGGTGTTTTCACCAACAACATTCTTCGGCCTCCACCCCCCTAACCCGGCAACTGATCAAAAATATAACCCAGCGGAGAAGACTCCAGTATTCTCTTCACCGGTCCGCTGGCTTGTGTTTCCCATTTTACCAGTCGTATCTCACCGCTTTCTATTTCAATGCCAGATATATCGCCATCATCAAAGCAACAACAACCGGAATTAAAATAAGAAGGATACGCCATGGTTTTTTCCGCCGTTGTTGGTGTTTTCACCAACAACATTCTTCGGCCTCCACCCCCCTAACCCGGCAACTGATCAAAAATATAACCCAGCGGAGAAGACTCCAGTATTCTCTTCACCGGCCCGCTGGCCTGTGTTTCCCATTTTACCAGCCGTATTTCTCCGCCTTCTATTTCAATGCCCGATATATCTCCATCATCAAAGCAGCAGCAACCGGAATTAAAATAAGAAGGATAGGCCATGGTTTTTACAAATTTCTTGCCTCCGTATTGTTTGGTATAGACAGCCAGGTCGGCTTCAATTTTTTGTATAGCGGCGGTATTGCCCGCTACCTGTGCTTCCTGCAATTGTTTGCTCAGTAAATCAATATGGTCAAGCGATGCAAATACCGGCTTATGGGTATGGCCGGAAATAAAGATCAGCTGTTGCTGGGTGGCGCTCCAGTTGTACATAATAATATTGTGCGCGTCTACCAGTTCAAAAGAATCGGCCGTAGTATTTACATTGATGTCAAGAAAACGCTGAATGGGTGTCCAGATAGCGGCTACCACCCACATGCTGAACGGATTGCCGTCACTTCTTTTATCGCCCTGGTGGCCATGCGTCAGAAAAATGGAGTAGGTTTTGTTATTGTGCAGTGTTTGTAGTTCTACGCCTTCATACACTTTCAGTTCCTTGCCAAACAGGGGTTTCAAATACACCATTTGCTGAAAAGGGTATTTCCATTCAAGATCATGATTGCCAAAAACACGGTAGTACCGGTTTTGCTCCAGGAAACGTGCTTCCGACAGCAATGCCGTTTTGTTTTTACTCATCACTGCATCCGGCGTATTCTCCCATAATTCTTCGCAATCGCCCAGGTTAATAAAAGTGAAATCATTGGCGTAGTAATAATCCAGTGCAGCGGTATAGTTTTTTTCAGCAATGGCAAAATCATCTGCCGCATCGCGGGCGCCTTTGTGCTGGTCTGACAGGATAATAAATTTACCGGTGGCTATTTCATAAGGTATTACCACGCCGGCGTCAGTATTGCCTTCACGGATTTCTTTCAGCACAAAATCAAGTGATTCAAAAACATCTTTTTTTACCGGTGCCGAAGAGAGTCGGTTGGCCAGCCGGGTAACCGGTGCACGCAGTATTTTTTGTAAGAATTTTTTTATCATGGGGGGAAAGCTTTTAGCGCTTAGCTATCAGCTGTTATTTGCGAATAACATTTGTATTATTTCGTTTTCAAAAAAAAGAACGAATGAGACAAGACTGCGATTTATAAAATCATTAATTAGCAACCGACCCATCATAAGATACAGACATACTAAAAGCTTACAGCTCAACGCTAACAGCTCATAGCCCTACACCTACACTTTCACATAAATCTTCCTCCTGTCCATCCACCAGGCTACCAGCCAGTAAAAACTTACAATAAACAGTGCGTAGAGCAATGATCCGTTGTTCAGGTTTACAGACAGGGTTTTAAATATATGTTCATAGAGCCAGGGCAGCAGGCTGGTATATACAGGTTTGCCATCGGGACCGGTATGGTCTTGCCAGCGCAGCAGGGCCAGCACCC
>JANPGT010000053.1:0-9145 GCA_031424135.1 Chitinophagaceae bacterium | reverse complement strand
TACGCCGTTTACATCAACAATAACGGCAGCGGGTGTTTTTTGTACAAACAGGCCTTTTACAAACGCGATCATGGCAGCGAAAATAAGATGAAAACCAATGTGGAAATATGATAAAGAAAGAAATGTGGAAATGTGGTAAATATGAAAATGTGAAAATGCCGCCCGCCAAAGGGATGCTGCTGGTTCAACTTCGCTGTTTTGGCTAAGTAATTTCCACATTCTTCCACATTTCCACATTTATCACATTCTTCATTACTTTTACCGAAATTTAGAAGCCATTATATGAATCGACCCATAACCGCTGCTATCACTGCAATAGGTGGATACGTACCCGAAGACAAACTGACCAACGCCGACCTGGAAAAAATGGTGGAAACCACCAACGACTGGATACTCAGCCGTACCGGCATTGCCGAAAGAAGGATTTTGAAGGGCGAAGGAAAGGCTACTTCCGACCTTGCCGCACCTGCCGTGCTGGAGCTTTGTAAAAAAAGAGGCATTGATGTAACTGAAATTGACTGCATGATTGTAGCCACAGTTACGCCCGATATGGTTTTTCCGGCCACGGCCAATATTATTTGCGATAAAATAGGCGCTGTAAATGCCTGGGGTTTTGATATGGGTGCCGCCTGCTCTGGTTTTTTATATGCCGTAACCACGGGTGCCAGCTTTATTGAAAGCGGCCGCTACAAAAAAGTGGTGGTAGTAGGGGCCGATAAAATGAGCGCCATTGTGGATTATTCAGACCGTAATACCTGTATTCTTTTTGGTGATGGCGCCGGGGCAGTTTTGCTGGAACCCAATACAGAAGGCTTTGGCATACTGGACAGCTTGCTGAAAAGTGATGGCAGCGGCCGGAATTACCTGCACATGAAGGCGGGGGGATCTTTGAAGCCAGCCAGCATTGAAACGGTTACCAAAAGAGAACATTTTGCTTACCAGGAAGGTCAGGCCGTATTTAAGTTTGCCGTGAAAGGAATGGCTGATGTAACGGCTGAATTATTAGAGCGAAACAAGCTTACCGGCGATGATATTGCCTGGCTGGCGCCGCACCAGGCCAATATGCGCATTATTGACGCCACCGCTAACCGCATTGGTCTCTCCAAAGAAAAAGTAATGATCAATATTCACCGCTATGGCAACACTACCGCGGCCACCATTCCGCTTTGTTTGTGGGATTGGGAAAAACAGCTGAAGAAAGGAGACAATATTGTGATGGCAGCTTTTGGCGGCGGATTTACCTGGGGGGCTACGTTGATGAAATGGGCGTACTGAACGCAAATATGAAAATGTGGCAAATATGAAAATGCTTATGCCATAAGACTTGAATTTATTTTTTGCTGCACGAACAAAGGAATTTCCTCATTCTCCTATTTCTACACTGCTACATTTTCATATTTGCCACATTTTCTAATTTCTCACATTTTTACCGATGAGCAAAAATAAATTTCCATTATCCGGTTTCACTTCAACAGCATTGCACGCAGGACATGAAGACGATGCGCTGTCTTCTCATATTACCCCCATCTACGCCACCTCTACTTTTACGTTCGACAATGCAGACCAGGGCATGCGCCGCTTTGCAGGGCAGGAGGAAGGTTATATTTATACCCGCTGGGGCAATCCTAATTTTACAGAGGCGGAAAAAACCATCTGTGCTTTTGAATCTTTTGGCATTACCAATGCCAACGGCACGCCGCTGGAGCTGAAAGCTTTCCTGCACAGCAGCGGGCAGGCGGCCATGACCACGTTGTTCCTGGCCAGCCTTAAGCAGGGCGATAAAATTCTATCTCATTACTCCTTATACGGTGGCACGCATGAATTGCTGCACAAGGTATTGCCGCCACTGGGTATAGACGTTATAATTGCAGATTTGCGCGATTTGAATGTCACAGAAGCCGTGCTGAAAGCCAACCCCGATCTTAAATGGATGCACCTGGAAACACCCGCCAATCCTACCATCCAGTGCGTGGATATAGAAGCGCTTACCAAACTCGCAAAATTATATGGCATGGGGGTTTCTGTTGACAATACTTTTGCCACTCCTTACCTGCAGCAACCATTCCGTTATGGGGTCGATTTTGTTTTTCATTCTACCACCAAGTTTTTAAATGGCCATGGTACCGCCATCGGTGGTGTGTTGATAGGCAGGGATATTGAACTGATGAAAACAAAATTCACCAAATGGCACCGCCTGCTGGGGGGTAACTCCAATGCCTTTGATTCCTTCCTGCTCACATTGGGCATGAAGACCCTTGAGCTGCGGATGGAAAGACACTGCCACAATGCCATGGAAGTAGCGCATTATTTACATGATGACCCGGCGGTGGAAAAAGTGCACTATACCGGGTTGGCTGATCATCCTGATTTTTATACCTGTTCAAAACAAATGCGCCATCCAGGTCCCATGATGAGCATTGAATTAAAAGGTGGCCTGGACGCCGGTAAGAAATTTATTGACAAACTGCAGATGTGCACCCGGGCGGTTTCGCTGGGCACAGCAGATACGCTGATCTCTCACCCGGCCAGCATGTCGCATTTCGGGGTATCCAAAGAAGAACGGATAAAATTCGGCATCACAGACGGGCTCATCCGTATGAGCATCGGCATAGAAAATGTGCAGGATATTTTAGCAGATATGGAACAAGCTTTGAAATAGTTTATATTTCTTAGTTTTTAGTTCATAGTTGTGGGTATCACCCCCTGCTGTATCAGCAGTAAAGCAAGGGATTTTTCCCTGCTATTGTGGGTCTTATGAACAACAACACTGAATGGCTGCACATCCATTGTTGGTAAAAACACCAACAACGGCGATAAGATATCGTATGTTTTGGAATCCCTGGAGCGGCATACGTTAAATAATTGCTTGGGTGCAACGCGGGGATCATGAAATTGATTTATTCATCCCTGACTGCCGGATGGGCAGAGGCTGAATATCGAAACAGATATTTGACAAAACAATGCCCCGCAAAAAGAGCAGGGCATTGTTGTTTGTTGGCAAGTATCGCTGAGACCCAATAAGAATGTTTATATAAATCATATATTTTTACCACCAGCGTAGCCGGGGAAAAGACTCACGACCGTCGTCTCATGTCTTCCGACTGATGACTACCGGCTCACTACAGGGGCTGCGGCAAGAATGTCTTCACTCACGCCACTGGCATATTTTTCAAAATTGCTGACAAACTGCCCGGCGAGTTTTGTTGCCATGCTATCGTAGGCGGTCTTGTCGGCCCAGGTATTGCGCGGGTTTAGTATACCTGCGGGTACACCCGGGCAGCTAACGGGCATCATTACCCCAAATACAGGGTGTTTTTCAAAAGCAGTATTGTCAAGCCTGTTTTCAAGCGCTGCGGTAATCATGGCCCTGGTATAGGCCAGTTTGATGCGGCTGCCAGTGCCGTAAGCACCTCCACTCCAGCCGGTATTAATCATCCACACTTTCACCTGGTGGCGGCGGATTTTTTCACCGAGCATGGCGGCATATTTACCAGGGTGCAAGGGTAAAAACGGTGCGCCAAAGCAGGCGCTGAATGTAGAACTTGGTTCATTAATGCCTGTCTCTGTACCGGCCACTTTTGCGGTGTAACCGGAGATAAACTGGTACAGGGCCTGTTCAGTACTCAGTTTTGCAATGGGCGGTAATACGCCGTAGGCATCGCAGGTAAGAAAGAATATATTTTCAGGTATACCACCCACTGCAGGCTCCAGCGCATTGCTGATAAAATGGAGCGGGTAAGACACCCTTGTATTTTCCGTAATGGCTTTGCTGCTGAAATCAATGGCATTGGTTCCTTCAAAAAAGAGCGTATTTTCTACCAGGGCGCCGGGGCGGATGGCATTGTATATTTCAGGCTCCTTTGCTTCGCTTAAATCAATGGTCTTTGCATAGCAACCGCCTTCAAAATTAAAAACAGCATCATCTGTCCAGCCGTGCTCATCATCGCCAATCAGTTTCCTGGAAGAGTCTGCACTGAGCGTCGTCTTGCCGGTGCCGCTTAAACCGAAGAATAATGCTGCATCACCCGCTTCGCCCATATTGGCGGAACAGTGCATGCTTAAAACATTTTTTTGCAGGGGCAGTATAAAATTCAGCACAGAAAAAATGCCTTTTTTTGTTTCACCCGTATAGCCTGTGCCTGCTATTAAAATAGTTTTATGGGTAAAAGAGATTACTGCGGCATTGTGCTGGCGTGTACCGCAAATAGCAGGGTTCAGGAGCAGATCGGGTGCTGAAAGAATGGTCCACTCCGGCGTAAAATTGTCCAGTTCTTCCTCCTGTGGCCGCAGAAACATGTTATAGGCAAACAGGTTGATCCATGGTTTCTCGTTCACTATGCGGATATTCATTCGGTAACGTTCATCTGCGCAGGCATAACAGTCACGCACCCACACATCTTCCTTGTTTGCCAGGTGGCTGATGATTTTTGCACGTATAATATAAAAGTATTTTTCTTCAATGGGGATGTTGAAATTGTTCCAGAAAACAGCATTTTCTGTCTGGCTGTCTTTAACAATGAATTTGTCTTTGGGACTTCTGCCGGTAAACTCGCCGGTATTAATCACCAGTGCGCCTGTATTACTCAGCAAACCTTCTCCCATGCAGATGCTGTCTTCAATCAATTCTTCCGGGGATAGCTGGTAATGCATGTTGTCTGTATGCGGAAATCCAAATGCAATGAGCTGTGAACTGGGTAAGGCGGTGGCTGTTAAAGGCATTTTTTACAAACGTTTGTTAGTATACAAAGATAGAAATATGTATTAATTCACAAAACAGCCGTCTTAATAATTTTTCATTGGCTTGGCTGGAACGCCGCTGGGTGCCAGGGATCTGTATCTTAGAGACGCCATTTTTTTGAATTTTTATTTAGGAAATCGGAGCATTATTGATTTTTTTCTAAATTTTGAAGGATGGAGAAAGTGTGCAGGCGGCGGAAGGCCAGGCTGAAAAGCTGTAGCAGGAAAACTTTTTATAAGGACGGCCCCTGCTGCTTTGGCCTTTTTTGAGGGCAGCTGTTCTTTCCTTTAACCCCTTTTCTTGTTTTTGGCTGATGGCCGGCAAAACCGGTATTATTCGAATAAATAAATGGTAGCCAGCGGTATAAATTATACATATCGGGATTGAATCCATAATTTTATGGCCGTTTCAAAAATCATATAGCATCAATGAAATACCTGCCATTAAACGCTGACATATTTGTACAGAACCGTAAACGTTTTACGGAGAAAATGGAAAAGAATGCCATTGCTATTTTTAACAGCAATGATGAATTGCCGCTGAACGGCGATGCACTGCACAAGTTTAAACAGAATTCAGACCTGTACTGGTTAACAGGCATAGAGCAGGAAGATACCATGCTGGTGCTTTTTCCTGATAACCCCGATCCCAAATACCGCGAAGTGCTGGTGCTGGTAAGGCCCAATGAACTGAAAGAAAAATGGGATGGTAGAAGACATCGTGCGCCGGAAGCAAAAGCCATCAGTGGTGCCGCTGCTGTGTTGTGGTTGGACAGTCTTGACGGTCTGCTGCAGCAATGGATACACCTGTCAGATACCATTTACCTTAATACCAATGAAAACGACCGTAAGGCCAACCTGGTACCCGTAAGGGACTACCGTTATGCTGCAGAGATAAGGCAGCGTTATCCTTTGCACCAGTACCGCCGCAGTGCCAAAATAATGAGAGAAGTAAGGGCCATTAAATCAGCGCTGGAAGTGGAAGTGTTGCAGAAAGCCATTGATATTACTGATACCGCCTTCAGGCGCCTGCTGCAGTTTATTAAGCCGGGAATAATGGAATATGAGATAGAAGCAGAGATATTTCACTCTTTTTTATCGCAGCGCGCCACCGGGCCGGCTTATGGCTCTATACTTGCCAGTGGCGACAGGGCCAGAACACTGCATTATGTAAGCAATAGTGAGGAATGCAAAGACGGCGAACTGATACTGATGGACTTTGGCGCAGAGTACGGTGGTTACTGCGCAGATCTTACACGCACGGTGCCGGTAAATGGCAAATTTACAAAAAGGCAAAAGACGGTGTACAATGCCTGCCTCGATTTGCACAACTACGCAAAAAGTTTATTGAAACCCGGCATCACCATTCTTGAGTACCACGACAAAGTGGGGGAGTTTGCCACCGGTGTTTTTGTGAAAATAGGGTTACTTACAAAGACCGATGTTAAAAATGAAGATGCGGATAACAGGGCTTACCGTAAATATTTGTATCATGGTATTTCCCATCACCTGGGTATAGACGTGCACGATCTTGGCACCAAGACATTGCCCATTAAGGCTGGCATGGTGTTTACAGTAGAGCCCGGTATTTATATTGAAGAAGAAAAGATGGGTGTACGCATAGAAAATAACCTGTGGATTACCCGCAATGGCAATAAAGACCTGATGGCCAATATTCCCATCACTGCAGATGATATAGAAAGACTGATGAAAAGATAGCAGCCCCGTACTAAATCAATCATGCATTCGTTTACCGGGTTCACTTGCCTTGTAACAGGCTTTTTTATAACAACTGTTTTTACCGTTAACCAGAAAGTATATTTATAACTGCCCGGATAATTATGAAAAAAATAATTCCCAATATTTTTACGCTGCTTAATTTATTGTTTGGCTGCTGTGCCATTGTGTTTGCCCTGCAGACAGAGAACATTACCATTGTGCAGTCAGACGATGCCTCTACCAGTTTCAGTATGCCGGAGCGCCTGTACTATGCAGCCATATGTATTGCCATTGCGGCTGTTATAGATTTCCTGGACGGATTTTTAGCGCGGCTTTTACATGCCTGTGGCGATTTGGGCAAACAACTGGATTCTTTAAGTGATATAGTAAGTTTTGGTGTAGCACCCGCGGTCATTCTCTTCCAGTTCCTGCGGCTGTCGTATATGCAGCAGCCAGAAGGACTTGATATTCATATTGCCTGGTTGCTGCCGGCTTTTCTTTTTGCGGGTGCCGGCGCCTACCGGCTGGCCAGGTTTAATATTGATACCGCCCAGTCGTACGGGTTTAAGGGCGTTCCCATTCCCGCTGCTGGCCTGGTGGTAGCTTCACTGCCGCTGATTGCGTTTTACAATTATTATGACGGTGCCGTGAATGCCCTGATTTTTAATAAATGGTTTCTATACGGGGTAATTTTGGTGCTGAGTTACCTGATGGTGAGTACCCTGCCCATCATGGCACTAAAATTTAAAGACTACAGCCTTCAGAATAATATTCCAAAACTGCTGTTGCTGGTGATTGCCATTATTGCAGCGCTTTTATTTAAATGGATGGCAGTTCCGGTGGTCTTCATCGCTTACATTATTGTATCTTTGGCGCTCAAAAATAAAACTACATGACGTACACGGTACAGGTAAAAGTAATGCCACTGAAAGAGTTACTTGACCCTCAGGGAAAAGCAGTAATGGGCGGTTTAAGCAACCTTGGTTTAAACAATGTACAGGATGTACGTATAGGAAAAAATATTACCCTGCAGATAGATGCTGCTACTGCCGACGCCGCCAAAGAAATTGCGGAAAACGCTGCTAAAAAATTACTCGCCAATCCGGTAATGGAATATTTTGAGGTAGCTGTTAATTAGTTGATCGGTTGTTAAGTCTCAACCACTGGTCTGCCGGTCAACTAATTAACGGATCAACCAATCAACCAAATGCTTTACATCGTTCCTACGCCCATTGGTAATCTGAAGGATATTACACTGCGCGCACTTGAGGTGCTGAAATCTGTTGATCTTATACTGGCAGAAGATACCCGCACCTCTTCCAAACTGCTGAATCATTACGGGGTGAACAGACCGCTTTCTCCCTATCACCAGCACAATGAGCACAAAGTGCTGCAGCACCTGGTAGACCAGTTGCTGGATGGTAAAAACATTGCCGTTATAACCGATGCCGGAACTCCCGGTATTTCTGATCCCGCTTTTTTACTGGTAAGGGAATGCATTAAGGCCGGAGTAAAAGTAGAAAGCCTTCCCGGCGCCACTGCTTTTATACCCGCGCTTGTCAACAGCGGCATACCCGCCAGCCGTTTTTGTTTTGAGGGATTTTTGCCATTGAAAAAAGGCCGGCAAACCCTGCTGAAAGAACTGGCCACAGAAGAGCGCACCATGTTGTTTTATGAATCACCTGTGCGGCTGGTAAAAACCCTCACTGATTTTATTGCTTACTTTGGCGCAGACCGCACCTGTTGCGTAAGCCGCGAACTCACCAAAATGTTTGAAGAAAATGCCAGGGGAACTTTGCAGGAAGTTTGTGATCACTTTAAACAAAAAGATGTTAAAGGTGAAATTGTAATTACCGTGGCCGGCGTTTCCCGTTAATCTCTCCACGATAAGCTGCAATTTCACAAAATCTAAACATAATGTATAAGCGCAGCCCGGTGGTTGGCATGATATTTCTATCACCTTATTTCAAAAATTTCCACTAAAATGAAAAAGGTTATGAAAAGAATACTTGTCCTGGCTTTGATGGTACTCGGTGCGGTAGCGTTTAACAGCAGTACGGCCCAATTGCGGAAAGTGCCTGCAGCCGTTACGGAAGCATTTAAAGAAAAATATCCTGATACAAAAAATGTGGAATGGAAAGACAAATTGAGTGTATTCCAGGCCAGCTACGACGTGGATGATGTACGCTACACCAGCAAATTCAACAGCAAAGGTGAATGGTTACAAACAGAAAAAGAAATTGATGAGGCGGCGTTGCCGGCCGAAGTAAAAGAAGGGTTCGGCAAAAGTAAATTTACGGACTGGCAACTGAAGACTATTACAAGAATTGAAAATAAAGACAACCTGGTGCAGTACCGTTTGCTGGTAAAGAAGAGCGGAGTAGAAAAGAAATACCTCTATTTTAACGGGGAAGGCAAACTGGTAAAGGACGCCATTACCATTTAAGTAAAAACCCACCAATAGCTAAAAGCCTCTTCTGTATTAACCGGAAGGGGCTTTTTGGCGCCAAAAATTATTTCTATTTTAACGGCCGGATTCATTTATTTGCAGGAATTTAGTGCCTTTTAAAAAAAGCTGTATAATGATAAGACTTCCCGTTCCCGCATTTTGCCTTTTGCTTTGTATGACGGCCGCTGCACAACCCGGCCGCTGGCAGCAGCATGTTAAATATACCATGGCGGTAAATGT
>JANPGT010000052.1:0-3127 GCA_031424135.1 Chitinophagaceae bacterium | reverse complement strand
ATATTGAGCCTCGCGGATCTCAATTGATTCATTCAGGGGTGTTTTTGTGTTAGGTAGCTTAAAGATAGGAGAGAAGACAGTCTATTTAATCAATTTTTAATATTAAAATTAAAAATTGATTAAAGACAAATACATTGTAGTTTTTTTTTACAAATATCTGAATTATAGTAAGTTAGATATAGCTGTTTAATTGCCTGCGGTTGGAGAGATGGTTTTTGAGGCGTAATTCCAGCTTTGGTATTGCAGTAAGATAAAATATGCCATAAAAGGGTATGCTTTCAGGTGGTATTGTTTAAAAACCTGGTGGGCAGCTGCGGGAAAAAGGTCGGAAGGTATTATGTACACCAGCAGAAAGATTGCACCGGCAACAACGGCTTTCAGGCGGGTTGTTCCGCCTGCAAAAAGCCAGCAGGCAAGGCTGGTAATGGCCAGCAGGTAGGTGGGCGATTCTGCCGTTCTGTTAAAGAGCACTACCCATATAAAAAGATAACAGCAAAGCAGGCTGCGGAAATTTATTGCTGAGACCATTCCGGGGCTGCGGTAAGCAGCCGTTACAAGGGTAGAGAGCAGGAGCAGCAGGCCTGTGATACTCAGGTACAGCTCGCTTGCATGCGTTTTGCCAAACAGGCCAATGACTGACAGGCCTTCTTTTATTTCATCGCTGCTAATCATTTTTAGCCAGGCAGCATACAGGCTGGTAGTTTCGCTGAGCGAAACAAAGCATAACGGTAATGCACAGAGGATCAGTCCCCACACAAAGGCCCAGCCCAGGAATTTCAACTTGCCGGGGTAGAGCAGGAACAGCAGTCCAACAATGCCCCCATAGCCTTTAATACAAAAAGCCAGTATGGTAAAGCAGGCTGCCCAGCATAAATTCTTTTTTTCAAAGCTGGTATACGCCAGCAGCATCAGGGCTGCCAGCAAAATATTGGTTTGAACATATTGCTGGTTGTTGGCCAGCTCGGGCAATACCAGCAGCAGTATGATGGCTTTTGCAGTATCGCTGATGCCGGGCAGCAGGGAGACCGCTTTTATAAAAACAACGGTGCTGAAAACAATCCAGGCGCACAATGCTGCCACCGGCGGCAGGAAAGCAAAAGGCATGAATAAAACACTGAAAGAAGGATGGTACAGGAAAAAATCTTTGTACTGTTCCGGGTAGGCGGCATACAGTGGCTGGTGTGCCAGCAGGTGAAAGGAAGAATACCGGAAGATGGTAATATTATTGCTTACATTCCTGCTGCCCTGTAAACAGGTAATCAGCGTTACCAATGCGTACAATGGAACTACCCCTTTTTTCCAGCGGCCGCTTTCATATAACCTGATCATGGTTTCTACCATCAGAAAAATTGAAGGGTGGGCAGGTTGGGCAGCCCGCGTTCCGTCTATGCAGTAAGAGTATTATAATTCCAGCAATGTTTTTACCGGGTCTTTGCCAAACAATAAAAGTTCCGGGTTTTCCAGCAATTCTTTCACCCGTACCAGGAAGCTTACTGACTCGCGGCCATCAATGATGCGGTGGTCATAACTCAGTGCCAGGTACATCATTGGTTTAATCAACACCTGGCCGTTTACCGCCATGGGTCGCTCCTGTATTTTATGCATGCCCAGGATGGCGCTCTGCGGAATATTGATAATGGGCGTACTCATCAGCGATCCAAAAACGCCGCCATTGGTGATGGTGAAGGTTCCACCGGTCATTTCTTCAATGGTCAGTTTGCTTTCTTTTGCTTTGGTAGCCAGCTCTACTACTTTCTTTTCAATTTCTGCCATGCTAAGGCTTTCTGCGTTGCGTATTACCGGTACTACCAGGCCACGGGGGGCTGATACGGCAATGGAGATATCGCAGTAATCGTGGTAGAGAATATTGTCGCCATCAATATAGGCATTTACCGAAGGCCATTCCTGCAAAGCAAAGCAGGCAGCTTTGGTGAAAAAGCTCATAAAGCCCAGGTTAACGCCATGTTTTTTATTGAAGATTTCTTTGTATTTGGTACGCAGCTCCATAATGGGCTTCATGTCCACTTCATTAAAAGTGGTCAGCATGGCCGTGGTATTCTTTGCTTCCACCAGCCTGCGGCTGATGGTTTTGCGCAGGTTACTCATTTTCTCCGGCTTCTCCGCACGGGTAAAAGCGGTAGCGCCTGGTGTGCGGCCGGGATTGCTCAGGGCCTGCAATACATCGTCTTTTAAAATCTTACCGCCTGCACCAGAAGCAGTGATGGTAGCGGGGTTTACTTTTTTATCGGCAATAATAGCAGAAGCGACAGGGGTTGCCTTAACGGTTTCGGAACTTACACCCCCAACCCCTGAAGGGGCTTTTGTACTGTCCGCAGTGGTGGTTTTCGGACTTTCAACTTTTGCTGGCGCCGACTCCTGGCTAGCGGCTCCCGATTCCGGACTAACCGCTGGCTTTGCGGCGGTCTCATCTATAGAAGCAAGGGTGTCACCAATTTTAAGGGTATCGCCTTCTTTGGCGGAGGTTTTTAATACGCCGGCTTTTTCTGCATTTACTTCAAAAGTGGCTTTTTCACTTTCCAGTTCTGCAATCACCTCATCCCTGTCTACATAGTCACCATCTTTTTTGGTCCATTTTAATAAGGTTACTTCACTAATGGATTCACCAACTGTTGGAACTTTAATATCGATCATAATAATCTTTTCTCTTTTGTTGTACGAAAATACCGAATTAGTAAAAACGCCGGTATTATTTGATTGCCACTGCTGCACTGAATTTCAGCCGCAGATGTGCAGATTTTAATAGTTGCCCTTCCCGGGGCTGCACTATTTTGATAAGAACTTTTTAAAGAGCGTGCAAGACGTCAGGTGGATGGTTTAATCTGCGCATCTGCGGCCTAAATTGAGAAAGCTGTATCTATAATTTCTGCCTGCTCCTGCTGGTGCACCTTGTTATACCCTGTAGCAGTAGAGGCACTTGGCTGCCTGCTGATAACGCCATAGTTGATGCTCTTCAGGTTCATCTGCAGGAAGGAAGCGGCGCCCATATTCAGCGGTTCTTCCTGCACCCAGAACCAGGTAGCCCGGTTGTATTTTGCATACAACGCTTCCAGTTGCTTTACCGGCAGCGGGTACAATTGCTCTACGCGCAGGATGGCAGTATCTTTCC
>JANPGT010000051.1:0-19708 GCA_031424135.1 Chitinophagaceae bacterium | reverse complement strand
CTGCTGCCAGACAGTGCAGACCCTATGGATATACGTTATAACCTTATTAACTGGGTGCACCGTTCTACCAGGGGTTGGAGCTATGGCGCCGCAGTGGTAGATCCAAGAACAGGAGAAATCATCAAGGGACAGGTATCGCTGGGATCCTTGCGGGTAAGGCAGGACTACCTGATTGCACAGGGACTGCTGGCGCCGTTTGAAAACGGGGATGGCTCAGGCTCCCCTTTAGGAGCTGGGGGTGATAAGATGCTGAAGATGTCGCTGGAAAGATTAAAACAACTGTCGGCGCATGAAGTGGGCCACACTATCGGGCTGATGCACAATTACGCTTCCAGTGTAAATAACCGCGCCAGTGTAATGGACTATCCGCCACCGCTGGTAAGGGTAAATGCCAAAGGCGATATTGATTTGAAAGACGCCTATGCAACCGGCATCGGAGACTGGGATAAAGTAGCCATCAGCTGGGGCTATGGAGACTATTCAAAAGAAAAAAGCGAAGCTGCTGCAATGAATAGAGTGCTGACAGACGCTACCCTTAAAAAAGGCCTGCAGTTTATCAGCGACAGGGATGCCCGTGCGGCGGGTGGACTGCATCCGCAGGCACATTTGTGGGACAATGGCGCAGACGCAGTTACAGAACTGAAAGAAGTAATGAAAGTGCGTGCTGTGGCGCTGGATCGTTTTGGTGAAAAAAGCATCCGCCCCGGTATGCCCATGGCTATGCTGGAAGATGTGCTGGTGCCCGCTTACCTGGTACACCGCTACCAGCTGGAAGCCGTTACCAAAATAATAGGCGGTATGTATTATACCTATGCTTTGCGCGGAGACGGGCAGGTAATCACGAAGCCGGTAAGCAAAGAAGAGCAATTAAAGGCGCTGCAGGCGGTAATGGATTGTATGGATCCTAAACTGCTGGTGCTGCCGGAAGCAATTACTAAATTAATTCCGCCCAGGCCAGCCGGTTATGGGTTTACCAGGGAATTGTTCAAAAAAAGAACAGGTCTTGCTTTTGATGCACTGGCACCCGCCGAAACCGCCGCAGATTTCCCGCTTTCTTTTTTATTCAATAGCGAAAGGCTGAGTCGCATGGCCCAGTATGAAGTGAGTGGCGGACTGGGTGTTCATGAAATGCTGCGCGTATTGATGACACAAACCTGGAAGGCAGAAAGAAGGAGTGGTATGGAAGCAATGGTGCAATTACAGACAGAACAAATTGTACTCACTTACCTGATGGCACTGGCAACAGATGAAACAGCCAGCTTTGCAGCAAGGGCTGCAGGGCAGAAGGCGCTGACTGATCTGAAAGTGTTTATAGAAGAGCAAAAAAAGGCCGCAAAAGATGATAACTATACAGCGCATCTTATACTGGCACAGGAAAGAATGAAGGCGCCCGATAAAGCCAAACCGTCCACACAGCACAAGGAAATGCCCCCGGGAGCACCTATTGGCAGTTGCGACTGGGAAGACCTGGGATTCTGAGACTGTCCTGGTATAGAATTTTATTGAAGCCTGAGCCGGCAGACTATCACCGGCTCCCGCTGTATGAACAGGCAATATCAAAATGAAATGATCCTGCAGCAGTTTGTATCTTCGGCATTCAATTTATATATTTCATGGCAAGCAGGCTTCCCCAATTCAGAAAGGCTTTTGGCTGGTTAACCGGTTACCGTTTGTACACGCATTTTAAATCGCGTAGCAAAGCACCCATACGCCTGCCCTTTCTGCAGCATCCTGCCTATTTCAGGGAGCTGGGTTCTGATGCCAAGATGTTTGAACAGATTTTTGTAAATAAAGAATACGATGTTGCCATACCGGTAGACCCCAAAATTATTGTAGACCTGGGCGCTAATGTAGGGTTTGCCAGTGTTTTTTTTGCCAACCGCTTCCCCCATGCAAAAATATTTGCCGTAGAGCCAGATGACAGCAATTTTGCTACTGCGCAAAAAAACCTGGCGCCCTATAAAAACGTGCAACTGGTGAAAGGCGCGGTGTGGCATAAATCGCAAACCATTAACCTGGTAGACAAAGGCTATGGAGTTGCTGCCTATATGGTAGAAGAAGGCGCGGGCCAGCATGAAATAAAAGCCTATACCATAAAAGAAATTATGAATAGTATGGGTGCGGCCAGCATTGATATTTTAAAGATGGATGTAGAAGGCACAGAAAAGGAATTGTTTGAGCATGGGTATGAAGAGTGGCTGCCTTTTACCAAAGTATTGCTTTGCGAAACCCACGACAGGTATAAGGCCGGTACCAGCCACGCCGTTTTTAATGCAGTGGGCAAATATGATTTTTCGCTTGAACTCAGTGGTGAGAACCTGGTGTTATACAATAACCAACTGGTTACAGCGTATCCACAAAACGGTAAAGGTTAAAACTGTTTTTCGCCAGTTGCTGTTTTATCGTAATCAGTAATTCCTGTCTGTCAATATTGCTCATTCTTTTTTGCTGCAGCAGGCGCCAGGCTTTTTCGGCCAGCAACAGGTCTTTTTTATCTGAATACCCCGTGGTTTGCAGGCATTGATTAATAGCCGCCTTTAGTTCATCGATGCCGGTTTGCTGCGAAGCAATTGTCTTTATTACCGGTACAGTTATTTTATGGCCAAATGCAGGTGCCAGTATCATGTTAAGGTTGTGAATAAAAAGATCCGCACCGGGCCGGTCTGCCTTGTTTACTACAAAGATGTCGGCAATCTCCATCAATCCTGCTTTCATGGCCTGTATTTCATCTCCCCCTTCCGGTACCAATACTACCAGGGTGCAGTCTGCCAGTCCCGCAATTTCAATTTCACTTTGGCCAACACCTACTGTTTCTACAATGATATAATCAAAAGGACAGGCTTTTAAAATGTCGGTGATTTCAATAATTTTTGGATGCAGGCCGCCCAGCGCGCCACGGGTAGCCAATGACCTGATAAAAACCGAAGGATGATTGTACCAGGCAGACATGCGTATACGGTCTCCCAGCAAAGCGCCGGCATTAAAGGGCGAAGAAGGATCCACGCAGAGCACCGCTACTTTTTTGTTTTCCTTCACCAGCGATGCAATCAGCGCATCCACCAGTGTACTTTTTCCGGCACCCGGCGGTCCTGTAATTCCTATCACGGGCGTGGCAGCAGCCGGTAACTGCATCATAAACTGGTTGTATCCCCGGGCTTCATTTTCTACCAGTGATATGGAGCGTGCAATGCTCCTGGTATCTCCGTTTTGTAAAGCTTTGGTAAGTTGCTGCCACATGAATGTTTACAATATAATTACAATACTTTTGTGCAGAACAAATGTATGTTTTAAAGTTTGATTGCTGCATGCGGGTTTACTCAAACATTTTTTGTTTATATCATTAAAAAATTATTCCTGCTTCTATGGTGGAAGGTATATCAGTGGTCATCCCCAATTATAACGGTGTTCACCTTTTCCCGCATACCCTGCCCACTGTCTACGAAGCATTGCAGCATTGCGGCAAGCCCTATGAAATTATTATTGTGGATGATTGCTCAACAGACGGATCGGTAGCATGGCTGCAGCAACAACATCCAGCTATAAAAGTAACGGCGAATGCAGGCAACAGCGGTTTTTCCATCACTGCCAACAGGGGCGTAGCACTGGCTATACACGATAAGGTGTTGCTGTTAAACAGCGATGTACAGTTAACCCCTTCTTATTTCCTGCACCAGTTTAAATATTTTGACAAGCCCGGTACTTTTGCTGTGATGGGCCGCATCATTGGATGGGATGATGATGTTACGCAGGACGGCGCAAAGCTGCCGGGCTTTCACGGCGCAAAAATCAAGACCTCCGGTAATTACTTATTGAAAGATGAAGAAAGGATGAAAGAAGGATTGATGACGATGTATGCATCTGGCGCCAATACTTTTTTTGATAAGGAGAAATACCAGCTTATCGGCGGCCTTAACGAGTTATTCTCTCCTTTCTACGTTGAAGATTTTGAACTGAGCCTGCGGGCCTGGCGCCTGGGCTTTACTTCTTATTTTGATTATGAAAGTGTTTGCCGGCATAAAATCTCTGTCTCCATCAAATCCAAAAACAGGAAGCAGTATATAGACACCATCTACGACCGGAATAAAATGATTATGCATGCCATTCACCTGGAGGGTATGCAGAAAGTGCTTTGGTATATGCAGCTGCTGGTAGAAACCATGATCAGGATGTTTACCCTGCGCTGGCATTATTTTACTTCCCTGCGGCTGTTTTTTAATTCGAGAGACGGTATCAGGGCATCCAAAGCTGCATTCAACAAAGCTGCAGCAGTTACGCATTGCAGGCGTTCTGTTAATGAAGTGGCCCGGTTTATCCGCGCCAGCATACCGGAAGGAATGTATGTTTTTTACTGAACATCTTTTGGTTCATGCACCACCGTGGTCTTGTATACATCACCTTCACTGGACAATTTCCGCAGCTGCTTCAGCCGCTGCACAAATTTCACCACAGAAAAAATGGGCCCGTAGTTCAGCAGCCGGGTTTTGAACACCGAATTACTGATATAAAATTTGGTACAGGTGGTGGCTACAAAGCGGCTGCTTAATTTTTTTCCATAAGCATCTGTAAAGCGGTGTATGTGTTGCTGCAGGTCTTTCAGGTTACCATAGCTAAGGTGTTTCACCATAAAGGGGATTACATAGCAGTTGTATCCAAGGGTGGCAGCTATAATGCATATATCGGTACCGTACAGGTGAAAACCGGAGAGGTCGGCCGAAACGGTAATGGCATGGCTGCTGTTAATGATCAACAGGTTTTCATCCAGCGAAGTCACTTTGCCCGGGAGGTTTTTACTGGTGACTATTTTACCCGCAATATTTATGTACATCAGGTCTGTGTGATAGCCATTGCAGCCGGCGTTGCCGCAAACAGCCCATTTGTTGTCCAGCAGTGTCAGTTGATCCAGGCAGGCGGTTAATTGCCGGCGGTCATCAATACACCTTACATCCTGGTGTACAATTACCAAATATTTGCCTTTGGCCTGGGCTATAAAATGTCGGATGGCAGTATAAGCATCAAAGCGGTTACCGCCGCAGTTATCAGCCACCAGGTATTCGCAGCCGTTGGTGAAGCCGTGGCTTTCAAAACTCTCCTTCATCACATGGTACTCTTCCATATCATTCACAATGGTACAGAAAGAGTAGGCATATGCCGGTTCCGGAACAACAGACGATATGGATGTAAATGGATTCATATAATAAATACGTGAATAGAAAACCCCGTACAACGCAAGCAGAAAAAAAGAGAAAATGCTGGTGCTTCATCTTTTTTTGTTCTCTAATCCCATTTTGCTGTTGGTGAAAATACCAACAGTGGCAGGCAGGAAGCAACAGCGGCGATCTCACGTGGCCCGGTGTCTCTACCGGCCACACGTTGCACTATCATGAAATACTTTAGCTCCTTTTCTCTTTCAATCTTTTGGCCCTATTTAACCTCCTGCATATCTACCAGCCGTTTATAAAAGCCGTTGGAACCAATCAGTTCGTCGTGTGTACCGCGTTCTACTACCACACCTTTCTGCAATACCAGGATTAGATCTGCATGCCGCACGGTGCTTAAACGGTGTGCAATTACCAGGCTGGTTCTTTCCATCATCAGGTTGTCAATTGCATCCTGCACCAGGCGTTCACTTTCCGTATCCAGCGAGGAAGTGGCCTCGTCCAGTATCAGTATCGGGGGATTTTTAAATACGGCACGCGCAATGGTAAGCCGTTGCCGTTCGCCACCACTCAGCTTATTGCCCCTTTCGCCAATATTGCTGCTGTAGCCATCATCTTTTTGCGAAATAAAAGAATGGGCATTGGCAATGGCAGCCGCATGTTCAATTTTTTCCTGCGAAGGATTTTCAACACCCAGTGCGATATTGGCTTCAATGCTGTCGTTAAACAGTAAAGGTTCCTGTGTTACAATACCCATCAATCCTCTTAAACTGGTGAGTGAATAGTCTTTAATGTTTATGCCATCCAGTAAAATTTCGCCGGCACTCACATCGTGGAAACGGGGTAACAAGTCGGCCAGCGTGCTTTTTCCTGCACCGGAGGAACCTACCAATGCTACTGTTTTTCCCTTGGGCAGTGTGAAACTGATATTGTTCAGGATAGTGGTATCGTCGTATTTAAAAGAAACATTTTTGAATTCAATTGCCTGTGTAAAAGTGGTGGCAGTTACCGGGTTGTCTTTTTCAACAATCAGGTCAGACGCTTTCAACACCTGCTCAATGCGTTCAGCAGCGGCACTTCCTTTTTGCAGGTTGTAGTAAGAATTGCTTAAAGATTTAGCCGGGTTGATCAGCTGTGAAAAAACGGCAATATAAGTAATGAATTGATCGGGATCCAGTGCGCCGCCCGTAGGCCCAATAATCAGGCGGCCGCCGTAATACAGCACAATACAGAGCACCAGTACACCCAGAAATTCCGACATGGGGGAAGCCAGGTCTTTGCGGTTATTGATGGTGGTTTTTACCCGGTCTACCTGTTTGTTGATGCTGGTAAATTTCTCTGTCATAAAACTTTCTGCGGTAAAAGCCTTTACCACCCGCATATTACCCAGGGTTTCCTCCAGCACATTCATAATATGCCCGTATTTTTTTTGCAGCGAACCGGAATCTTTTTTCAACGACCTGCTCAGGCGGCCGATTAAAATACCAATCAGCGGAAACAATATAAAAATCAGCAGGGTCAGCTGGTAACTGAGAAAGAAAAGGATGACTACGAAAACAATTATATTCAGCGGGTCTTTTATCAACCCATCCATGGTGCTCAATACGCTGGCCTCCACTTCGTAAATATCGCTGCTCATGCGGGCCATGAGGTCGCCCTTTCTTTTTTCTGTGAAGTAGCTTACCGGCATGCTGATGATTTTGCTGTACAGGTCGTTGCGCAGGCGGGTCATTACATAATTACGGATGGGCGTAAGTACCCTTGAGCCCATGTACAGAAAAAGATTTTTAAAAAATACAGCCACCAATACTACCAGGCAGATGTATACTAAGGCCGTCAGTTGTCCCTGTTGCTGTATTACTTCGCTTAACCAGTAATTTATCTGGTCATAGATGCCCTTGCTTGACCAGACGAATACCGGCTTTTGCAGCATTATACCGTCTTTTTTAAACAGTAATTTCATAAACGGTCCCAGGGCGCCCAGTGAGAGTACGGAGAAAAGAATAGAAATAAGATTGAAGAACAGGTAAAGAATAAAATCAGTCTTTCTATGCTTTATGTATTTGAAAATAGTAGCGAATTTGTTCACAATGTTTTTTTTACTGCCTGCAAAGGTAGTTGATTACATAAACCCTTGGTTGCAGGGGCTTAATTTAAGGACTCGTGTAGAACAAAAGCTTCGGGGCTGGGTTATTGGGTTGAAACAGCAGGCCCTGAACACCGGAGGTCCGCTGATATTTTCAGCTACCTGTTACAGTTTTGTAAATCATATTTACATTTGTCTTTTAATTGAAAATGATCAACTTTATTCCCATATTTCCGCTTGGCATTGTTGTGTACCCGGGAGAACAGCTGAACCTGCATATTTTTGAACCAAGGTACAAGCAATTGATAACCGATTGTTTTGCGGAAAAGAAGATGTTTGGCATCCCCGCTGTTATTAATAACCACCTCAACGAAATAGGTACCCTGGTGTCTATTGCAGAAATTACCAGTGTGTATGATAACGGAGAGATGGATGTCAAAACGGTGGGCGTAAAGGTTTTCAGGGTACTGGAAACCATTAAGCAGGTGCCGGACAAAATGTACAGTGGCGCCATTGTAAAATATCCCGAAAACATTGAGGATGGCGGAAAAAAAGACCTCATGATCAAGGTGCTGAAGGCCACACGCGAACTGCACACCCACCTGAAAGTACAGAAGGAGTTTAAAAAGCCCGACGATGAATTGACCAGTTATGATATTGCCCATCATGCAGGTTTATCGCTGGAGGAAGAATATGAATTGCTGGGACTGCTGCAGGAAGTGCAAAGGCAGGAATACCTCAAACGCCACCTCGCAAAAGTATTACCGGTAATGGCCGAAATGAATCAGTTGAAAGAAAAGATTAAACTCAGCGGCCATTTCAAAAATCTTTCTTCTATGGATTTTGATATATGATACCGAAATGGGAACACGGATGACACGGATTGGACGGATTTTATTGCTGCGAAGCAGACGACCCGTGTAAAATCCAATGCTGCCGGTTGGCTGGCGCGTATAAGATGTAAAACCTCTTTTAACAAAAGGAATCCGTCCAATCCGTGTCATCCGTGTGCCATAGTCCCGCAAACGCATTCATTTGTTTCGAAAACAATAACTTCAAGTCTTCTTTTACTAAAAAAATACCAGTGTTGCCACCTATTACCCTTTGCCTTGATTTTGGAAATACGCGGTTGAAATACGCTGTGTTTGAAGGAAACGCACAAAAAACAGTTGCCGTGCTGGAAAACGACAGTAATGCTGCGCTGGAGACGGTATTGAACCAGTGGCAACCCAGCAAATCAATCCTGTCTTCTGTTATTAAACACAATGAGGGATTGGAAACGCTGTTGGCCAGTCGTACGCAGTTTCACAAGCTTTCGCACCTTACCCAGCTGAACTTTACTACGCCGGTGGGCAAGCCGGAGACCATTGGGGCAGACAGGCTGGCGCTTTGCGCTGCGGCGGTGGAATTCTTCCCCCAAAAAAACAACCTGGTAGTAGCCCTGGGTACCTGCATCACCTACAATTTCATTACAAAATTTCATGCGTTTACCGGCGGCGGCATCTCGCCGGGCATGGATATGCGCTTCAAGTCGCTGAACACTTTTACCGCTTTATTGCCGGTAATTAAAGAAGACTGGAACTTTCCATTGATAGGATATGACACCAGGACCAATATTTTGAGCGGTGTAATACTGGGTATGGCAAAAGAAATTGATGGCTTTATCGACGCATATTCAGCACGTTATGACAACTTTAACGTCGTTTTAACCGGGGGTAATTGCACCTATTTTGTTCCCCACCTTAAAAACCAGATATTTGCAGACCCTGATTTGTTATTCAAAGGATTATATGCTATTAGTGAGTGCAACAACCAAACGTAAACTGTGGTTCAGTCTTCTGTCTTTATCATTAGTTTTTAACAGCCTGCATGCGCAGGAGAATTCGCCCTATTCAAGATATGGATTAGGTGATTTATTGCCCAATCAGTCAATATTGAACCGCGGTATGGGAGGTATCAGTGCAGGTTATGTGGATTATGATAAGCGCTATGATCTCAAGGGTATCTACCCTAAATCTCAGAACGTAAACTTTGCAAACCCGGCCTCTTATTCAAAATTGAGGATTACCTCTTTTAACCTGGGTTTTGAAATAGACAGCCGCACACTGCGCTCGCCTGCACAGGCCGACAAGTTTACCGCCAGCAGCGCTATTATATCTTACCTGCAACTGGGGGTGCCGCTGAGCCGCAAAAGACAAATTGGTTTGAACATTGGACTGCGCCCCCTGTCCAGAATCAACTATAAAATTTTTACTACAGAGAAGCATATCTATACCGATCCGCAGAGCCCTCCGGACAGTATAGCCAATATCTTCCAGGGTACCGGCGGCACGTACGAGGCTTTTGCAGGTGTTGGTAAGGCATTTAAAAATTTGAGTGTAGGCGTAAACGTTGGTTATTTCTTTGGTACCAAGGATTACAGCACGCGTAAGACTATTTTGAACGATACCGTACTTTTCTATAAATCCAATTATGAAACCAAGTCACATTTTGGTGGTTTCCTGGTCAATGCAGGTGTACAGTATACTGCCCAGCTGGATAAGAAAACAATACTGGTAATTGGTGCTTACGGCAACCTGCGCCAGACCTTTAATGGTGGACAGGATGTTGTTCGCGAGACGTTCAGTTACGATGCAGCAGGCGCCACCACAGCCATTGATACGGTGGAAGCAAAGAAAGATGTGCCCGGCAAAATTGAGTATCCGTCTAATATTGGAGTTGGGTTTACGCTGGAAAGGCAGGACAAATGGCTGGTGGGCGTTGACTTTGCCACCACTTCATGGGCAGATTATACTTTTTTTGGATCAAAAGATTTGGTGCGCAACAGCTGGACACTCCGTGTGGGCGGCCAGTTTACACCAGATGCTACCAACCCCAAGGGTTACTGGAACCATGTTACCTACCGTGCAGGATTTAATTTTGGACCAGACTATGTAAAAGTAGACGCTAATAACCTTAACCAGTTTGGTTTATCACTGGGCGCCGGATTACCGGTGCGCAAGAACCCGTATACCAACCAGTTTACTTTTATTAACCTGGGTTTTGAATACGGCAAACGTGGAAATAATACTAATTTACTGCGCGAAAATATGTTCCGCATCACAGTAGGGTTTACGCTGAGTGACTTGTGGTTTATAAAGAAGAAATACAATTAACAGATGTTTTTTTCCAGGACATATACTTTATTACTAACAGCCCTTTTAACGGGCTGTTTTGTTTTAAGCAGCTGCGAAAATGATCTTAAAGATATTCCCAATCCTAAAGACAAAAAGGCGGCTATGGAAGAGGGACACAATATTGAGTTTTTCTTAAGCCAGAATGCAAAGGTGAAGGGCAAACTTACTGCGCCTATAATGTACCGTTATACCGTAGATTCTCCCTACTTTGAATTTCCGAAAACCCTGCATGTAGATTTTTATAACGATTCATTGGTAAAAGAAAGCCAGCTGGATGCTAAATACGGAAAATTCCGTGAGTGGGAGAACAAGGTGTTTCTGAAAGACAGCGTAGTAGTCATTAACGTGTTGAAAGGAGACACCCTGCGCTGCGAAGAATTGTGGTGGGATCAAAACTTACAGAAATTCTATACCAATAAGCCCGCCCGCTACAGCCAGAAAGACAAATTTGTCAACTATGGCCGGAATGGACTGGAAGCCAAACAGGATCTCAGCGACCTGGTATTTTACGATAACAGTGGTACCCTGCCCGTACCCAAAGACTCCACAACGCTTACTACAGATAGCACCCGCCCCGCCAAAGACAGCCTCCCCAAGCCGGGCAAACCTTAGCGAAATGAACTGACATTTAACTGTTTACGAGATCTATAGTGGCCAGTGTCATCCTCCTTTTGCAGCGATTAACAATTTAATAACCGCTTTTTTATAAAATAATTAATTAAACGTTTGTTTAATATTAAACAGGCGTTTAACTTTGCGTGCATTATTGAAAAAGCGGTTATGACAGACAAAAAACTACATATTATCAACCATGCCGTTGAGCTCTTTGCAGAAAAGGGTTTTGAAGGCACTTCCATACGCGACCTGGCCGCCAGGGCAGAAGTAAACGTGGCAATGGTCAATTACTATTTTGGCTCCAAAGAAAAATTATTTGAGAGCATGGTAGAAGTAAGGGCTTCTTATTCCAGGGGCGTGCTGGAAGAAATAGCGAACAACCCAGCCTATACAGATATTGAAAAAATTGATCACATCATTGAGAATTATATCCAGAAGCTTTTTACCAACCGGAAATTTCACCGGGTACTGCACCAGGAAATGATGCTGAACCAGCGTGAAAGCCTGCAGGACGCTATTGTAAATATTTTATACCCCAATCATCTTATTATAAGAGGCGTGATAGAGGCAGGTATGAAAAAAGGAGTATTTAAGAAAGTAGATGCGCCGTTGGTAATTGCTACACTCTTAGGTACCATTAACCAGGTCTTGTTATCAAAAAAAATGTGCGTTAAACTCCTGGATAAAGAAGATAATTATATTCCTTACGAAGATCCGCGCTTTGCCAAAAGGCTGGGCGATCATTTAAAACAGCTGATGCATTCGCATCTGTTGATCAAATAATCATAAAACAATCAAAATTATACAGCAAGATGGAAAATCAGGCATCTCCCACTACAAAGAAAAAATCACCGCTCCGGTTTATTATTATCGGTATTGTGCTGCTGGCAGCGGGTTTCTATGGCTATAAAAAAATTGCTTTTGCCATGGCGCACGAGACCACAGACAATGCCCAGGTAGAAGCACAGATATCGCCTGTATTGCCCCGTGTGGCAGGCTACGTTAAAAGCATTGCCGTAAATGATTACGACTCAGTAAAAGCCGGGCAGTTACTGGTAGAACTGGATGACGATGAATTGCAGACACAGCTGGCACAGATGGAAGCGGATTATAAAGTAGCCGAAGCAGATATCCTTAATGCAAAAGCGGCACTGAACAATTCTGTTGTATCTATTAAAGGCAACAGGGGCAATATTTCGCTCAGCGATGTAAAAGTGCAGCAGGCACAGGATGATTACAACCGTAACAAAAATCTTTTTGCAGACCAGGCCATTACTAAAAAGCAGCTGGATGACAGCCGCTATGCCCTGGAGCAGGCTACCCAGCAATCCATCAATAGCCAGAGTGATCTGGGCACGGCGCAAAGCCGCATCGCCATTGGGCAGTCGGCCATACAAAAAGCAGAAGCGCAGCTGGGTGTAAAGAAAACCATTATTGATCAGCAGAAGCTAAAAATCTCCTATACCAAAATATACGCCCCGCAGGCGGGTAAAATAGGTAAGCGCAATATCACTACCGGCCAGTTTGTACAGGCAGGCAGTCCGCTGTTCTCTATTGTAAACGACAGTACTTACTGGATAGTGGGCAATTTTAAAGAAACACAGATAAGAAAATTCCACCCCGGCCAGGAAGCCGAAATAGAATTGGATGCCTATCCCGGTCAAAAAATAAAAGGTGTGCTGGAAAGTGTAAGTGATGCCACCGGTGCTAAATTTTCGCTGTTGCCTCCGGATAATTCAAGCGGCAATTTTGTAAAAGTAACACAGCGTGTTCCGGTGAGAATTAATATCTCCAATATCAACCAATACAAAGATATTTTAAGGGCAGGCCTCAGTGCATATGTAGTAGTGCCCACAAAATAAATTCAGCATTTATGGCTACGCCTAAAGGATTTGCAAGAGCAATTATTGTTATCACTACTATTGCGGCGGCTATTATGGAGCTCATAGACACGTCTATTGTAAACGTGGCACTGAACGACATGAGCGGCAGCCTGGGTGTGAGTATTGAAGACATCAGCTGGGTAATTACTGCTTATGCCATCGCCAATGTGATCATTATTCCGTTAACGGGATTTTTAGCAGAATACTTCGGCAGAAAGAATTACTATATCGCATCCATGATAATATTTACCGTTGCCTCTTATTTCTGCGGGCAATCTACCAGCCTGGTAGAAATTATTATCTGGCGCTTTATACAGGGTGTAGGCGGCGGTGCGCTGTTGTCTACTTCGCAGGCTATTTTGTTTGATGCGTTTGAAGTAAAAGACCGGCCCATTGCTTCAGGTCTGTTTGGAATGGGCATCGTGCTGGGGCCAACATTGGGGCCTACACTGGGTGGTTATATCATGGAGAGTTACAGCTGGCCGCTGATATTTATGATCAATATCCCCATTGGTATTATTGCTACCATACTGGCCTACACATTCATA
Source organism: Chitinophagaceae bacterium (assembly GCA_031424135.1). Classification (GTDB taxonomy): domain Bacteria; phylum Bacteroidota; class Bacteroidia; order Chitinophagales; family Chitinophagaceae; genus JACMLD01. The sequence continues at coordinate 6,244 of JANPGT010000051.1, read as the reverse complement.
GGCAAGAAAGAAGGTGAGGGCACCAAAAAGAAAGAAATAAAAATAGATTACAGTGGTATCCTGTTGCTGATGGTAGGGATCGGCTGCCTGCAGTTTGTGCTGGAGCGCGGCGATGCAGATGACTGGTTCAGCAGCGAAGCCATCAGGATATGCAGCGCGTTGGCAGTAGTGGGCATCATCAGCTTTATCTGGTACGAACTAAGCATTGAAAAACCGGCGGTAAACCTGCGGGTACTCAATAATACCAACCTGGCATTTACTACCATCTTCACGTTTGTGGTAGGGCTGGGTTTGTATACCTCCGTATTTGTATTCCCTGTGCTGGCGCAAAGCGTACTGGGCTATACGCCGCTGGAAACCGGTTTAACCCTGCTGGCGCCCACCATGATTACCGTATTGCTGATGCCGGTGATAGGTAAACTGATGGCCAAGGGGGTAAAGCCCATACCGTTTGTGGTAGCCGGCTTCTTACTCTTTGCAGGTTATGCATGGTACAGTTCAAGGGTAAGCATGGATGTAAGCAGGCAGGATTTCTTTTTCCCTTTTGCACTGCGCGCCGTCGGCATGAGCATGGTACAGCTGCCTTTGATTAACCAGGCGGTGGCAGGACTGCAACCAAAAGATTATGCATCGGGCATTGCGTTGAATAATATGACGCGTCAGTTGGGGGGCGCCTTTGGTATTGCCATGGCCAATAACTATGTATCGCACCAGTATGCCCAGCACCGCAGCGACCTGGTGAGCAATATTACCCCCGGCTCGGCGGCTTTCACCGAAAGAATGAATAGCCTGACGCAGAATTTTGTAAACAAAGGAGGCTTTGATATTGGAACTGCTACCACCAAGGCCCAGGCAATGATAAATAATACTGTAGAACGGCAGGCGCATTACCTGGCTTACCTGGATACCTTCCGGCTGGTTGCCCTGTTCTTTATAGTGGTAATACCCCTGGTAGTTTTTTTACGCGTAAAGAAAACAGCGGCCTTAGACAAGGAAGCCGTTAAAGCAGCCATTGCAGAAGCACATTAATTTTAAAACATTTTGTTGATGAAAAAGATATTTATAATTGTTATGACACTGGCTGCGGTTAAATACAGCAACGCGCAGGCCACCGCCAACAATGAATTAAAAGGACTGATTAACCAGTCGTTCGGTTACTTCCCTAAAATTAAGGAAGTGGAAAATACCGTAGAAACCGCTAAACAAAGGCTGGTGATTGCACAAAACAATAAACCGGTGGTGGATGCCAATGCCAGCTATAATTTTGTTGAACCCAAAATTGTACTGCCACTGGAAGTAAATGGCAAGCTGCAGGATTTTCAGTTTGCTCCCGTGCACAACCTGAATGCAAATGTAGGTGGCAGTTATACCCTGTTTGATTTTGGCAGGCTGAAAGCCAATATCACTAAATCAAAAGATGATATTAAGTACGCAGAACACAATACAGATTACGCTAAAACCCAGTTGGCCAACCAGGTAAGTAATATCTATTACAATATTATTTACTTTCAGAAGGCTATTGAAATTGAAGACAGCGTGCTTGCCTACCTGAACGACAATAAACAGGTGGTGGAAAGTAAACTAAAGAATGGGGATGCCATTAAGCTGGATTTGCTAAGCATTCAATCGCAGCTGGATGCAGAGCAAAACAGGAAAATTGACCTGCAGAACTATTTACAGAAGCAGCAAAACTTATTGCAGTACACCACCGGAGGCAACAGCACAGCAGGAAGCAGCTTTGATTTTGAAATTCCCTTAAAAGCGGTTACCGAGGCCCTGGCAGATGCCCAGATGAATAACCCTGAATACCTGTTGGCCAATGACAGGGTGCAGCAGGCTAAAAACGAAATTGCCATAGCCGCACTGGGCACAAAACCTTCTGTGAATATTGGTGCCAATGCAGGTATTAAAAACGGTTATGTGCCCAGCGTGAATGAAATGCGCTTTAACTATGGCGCCGGTATATCACTGAAATTGCCCCTGTACGATGGCAACCGCACCAGGCAGCAGGTAAAACTCTCTGAAACGGTGCTGAACCAGAATAAGCTGGCACTTGAAACACTCAACAGTAATTACAAACGCGATATACAGCAGGCGCTGATAGATATTCAGTCCAACCAGGAACGCATTAACAATACCAGCGGACAAATAACGCAGGCGCAGACCGCCCAGGCACTGGCTGCCAGCAGGTTTAAAAATGGGGTAGGCACTAACCTGGAAATTACGAACGCCAGCACCAATGTAGAAAGGGCCCGGTTCAGCAGGCTGCAGTACGAATACCAGCTTTGCCTGGCCAAAATTGAGCTGGTAAAATTGCTGGGGTATAAGTACTGGTAAAGAAAAACTAATTTTTTGATTTTTAAATTAGGCGATTTTGAGTTTTGCCGCGAACACTGCGCAAGAAGGAATCAATAAATCGCCCAATCCCAAAATCAGCAATTTTACTGGAGGTGAGGATATAATAGACAAGCCCCCCGCACAATGCGGGGGGCTTTAATGTTTTTTGTACTAAAACCTCACCAATTTTTTAGGTCATCATAGGTACAAAATTAACGTTGGTTCTTTCTCAGGATTTGGATTTTAAACGGACAGGTTTTTTTTGGTTTTCATGATGGATATTGGATGCTCGGTTAATTTCAGGACATTGGACGTTAAATGGTTTTTTCAGGATTTTTGGACACTTGGTTTTCTTTGGATTTGGATTTGAGCATTTATATCATTCATTCAACAATACAAACATACAAACCGCTCCAGGGCCTTGCAAGCGCACAAACGCCTGATTTTATTTCTTCGGTATTTACAGGCGAAATCGTAAGTTTACTAGTCCGCAGTTTTGTATTAACACCCTATTTTATAAAGGGTATCATAATCATCCTTTTTTTGAGTTAGAGTACTGATAGAACATTAATTGTTAACGCTTACGGTGGAATAACAAATAAATAAAATAAGCCATATGAAATTTGAAAATAAGAACATTTTTATCTCTGGTGGCAGCAGGGGCATCGGCAAAGCCATTGCCCTGCGCCTTGCAAAAGAGGGCGCCAATATTGCTGTTGCAGCCAAAACCATAGAACCTAACCCTAAGCTGGACGGTACCATTTTTACCGCCGCTGAAGAGATTGACAAAGTGGGTCCCGGTAAAGTACTGCCCCTGCAGGCCGATATACGTTTTGAAGAAAGTATCAACGCTGCTATACAGGCCACCGCCGAAGCTTTTGGGGGTATTGATATACTGATTAACAATGCCAGTGCCATCAGCCTCACCCAGACAGATCAAACTGAATGGAAGCGTTGGGAACTGATGCACGGCATCAATGTAAGAGGAACATTCTTTACCAGCAAGGCCTGTATTCCCCATCTTAAAAAAGCGCACAATCCGCATATACTTAATTTATCGCCACCCATTAACCTGGATCCTGCCTGGTTTGCGAAGCACCTGGCGTATACCATGAGCAAGTACGGTATGAGTATGGTAGTACTGGGCCTGGCAGAAGAATTGAAAGGAGATCGGATTGCCGCCAATGCCCTTTGGCCAAAAACTACCATTGCTACTGCTGCTGTGCAGAATCTGCTGGGAGGAGATTTCCTGATGCAGCGGAGCCGCACCGCAGAAATTGTAGCAGATGCCGCCTTCCACATTCTGCAACGCCCCTCGTATGAATGTACCGGCAATTTTTTTATTGACGAAGAAGTCTTAATGGCAGAAGGTGTTACTGATTTTTCTCACTACGCGGTTAACCCGCAGCACAAACTAATGATGGATCTGTTTGTATAAGTAATACACTAACTTTTACTGAATATAAATCCCGCCCGGCGGGATTTATTATTACTGCTCATAGCTCACTGCTAAAAGCTGGCAGCTATGTTATGGAATTGCTTAAATTGTGTGCAAACACTATATAACATGAGAAAATTAGTTGTTACCGGCGCAATGGCCTGCCTGGCCATGGTTGCAGGTATTTCTTCCCACGCGCAAAAAAAATCAACTGCTGTAAACAACGATGCTGTTAAGACCCTTGCCATGGCCGATATACAGGCCCGCTACGATGAATATAAAAATACCGCATTGCAGATCTGGAATTTTGCGGAAGTGGGTTATAAAGAAATAAAAAGCTCGGCCCTGCTGCAAAAAACATTGCAGGACAATGGTTTTACCGTGCAGGCTGGTGTAGCAGATATACCCACTGCCTTTGTAGCTACTTACGGTAGCGGTAAACCGGTAATTGGCATACTGGCAGAGTATGATGCATTGCCCGGGCTTGCGCAGCAGGCAACGCCGGAAAAAAACACCATAGAAGGTAAAAATGCAGGCCATGGTTGTGGTCACCATTTGTTTGGTACTGCCTCGGTAGCTGCCGGCGTAGAAATAAAAAAACTGATTGAACAGAAAAAATTCAATGGTACCATTAAAGTGTATGGTTGCCCGGCAGAGGAAGGGGGCAGCGGAAAAGTATATATGGTGCGTGCCGGCCTGTTCAATGATGTAGACGTAGTAATTCATTGGCATCCTGGTGCAGACAATAGTGTTACCATGACCAGCGCCCTGGCCAATAAATCTGCCAAGTTCCGTTTCCATGGTTTGTCGGCCCACGCGGCAGCAGCGCCAGACAGGGGCCGCAGCGCGCTGGATGGCGTAGAAGCCATGGATAATATGGTGAATATGATGCGTGAGCACGTGCCTCAGGAAACCCGCATTCATTATGTAATTACCAGTGGTGGTAAAGCGCCCAACGTGGTGCCGGATTTTGCAGAAGTCTATTATTACGTGCGTCATCCAAAAAGAGAAGATGTGGTGAGCATCTTCGACCGTGTTACAAAAGCGGCTGAAGGGGCTGCGATGGGTACTGGTACTACCGTAGATTATGAAATTATTGGTGGGACACATGATTTATTGCTGAACCGCACCCTGGGGGATGCCATGCAGAAAAACCTGGAAAAAGTAGGCGGTGTGAATTATACAGCAGAAGAGGTGGCTTTTGCAAAAAAGCTGCAAACAAGTTTTACTTACAAAGTGCCGGCTGTTGAAGAAGCGGCCACGGTAAAACCCATTAAACTGACAGACGATGAAGGCGGTGGTTCAACCGATGTAGGAGATGTAAGCTATGCTGTACCTACAGTTGGCCTGCGCGCAGCTACCTGGGTGCCCGGTACGCCGGCCCATAGCTGGCAGGCAGTAGCCTGTGGCGGTACTGAAATAGGTACAAAGGGAATGATGGTAGCGGCCAAGACAATGGCCCTCACTGCTATTGATTTATTTACCATGCCTGTGCTGATTGAAAAAGCAAAAGAGGAGTTTGTAAAAGACAAGGGAGATTACCAGTATAAAGCCCTGCTGGGCGACAGGAAGCCCGCATTGAATTACAGGGATTAAATTCATGCCGCCCCGCTCTGCATGGCTACCCCTCCCTGCCATACAGGGCGGGGTAGCACATCGGAGATGCACAGGGGAGAGTTCATTGACGGTTGCCTGCTTCTTCTATCATGCTTCAAAAATGCCCACATGAGAAAACAATTTGCTGCAACCCTTATCGGAATTTTATTGATGACCATGCTGCTGCAGGCGCAAAAAAAAGAGACTGCTGCAGCAGTGAAAGAAAAAGCTATTGCCGATTTGCAGGCAGACTACAGTAAGTATAAGAACATGGCTTTTTCCATCTGGAACTATGCCGAAGTGGGCTATAAAGAAACAGGCAGCACACAAGTATTACAAAAAGCTTTGCAGGAAAGTGGTTTTACCATAGAAAAAGGCGTGGCCGGCCTGCCTACTGCTTTTGTAGCTACTTACGGCAACGGCAAACCGGTAATTGGTTTGTTGGCAGAGTTCGATGCGCTGCCCGGTCTCTCGCAGGATACGGTGGCTGAAAGAAAACCTTTGCCAGGTAAAATTGCCGGTCATGCCTGCGGCCATCATTTATTTGGTACGGCGTCTGCAGCCGCTGCCATCGAAATGAAAAAGATGATGGACCAGGGAAAGCTAACAGGCACCATCAAGCTATTTGGTTGCCCGGCAGAAGAAGGCGGCAGCGGAAAAGTGTATATGGTGAGGGAAGGGCTTTTTAATGATGTGGATGTAGTACTGCACTGGCACCCGGCTTCTTCCAATGCTGCTTCCATTGGCTCCTCCCTGGCAGATATTACTGCCAAATTCCGTTTCCGTGGTTTGTCAGCACATGCCGCTGCAGCGCCAGACAGGGGTCGCAGTGCGCTGGACGGCGTAGAAGCCATGGACAATATGGTGAATATG
>JANPGT010000050.1:0-6597 GCA_031424135.1 Chitinophagaceae bacterium | reverse complement strand
GGTCGGTATTCAAAAAACCAAATCCATATCCCAGATTTAAAGAAATAGACTGGTACGTAATGCCCACACCCATGTTGAGCCGGGTATTGGGCAGATACCTGAACCGGGAAACATTGGCGGCCCTTTCCAGTTCAAGCCCGGCAAATTTCTGTGCAAAGAAGAAACGTGTGGTAATATAACGTTCAAAAGATTGATAATAACTGCTGTCGTGGTCTTTAAAGTAAAATGGTTTTACAGGCGGTACAAAGGCGGTATTGCCCGGCTTCACTTTTGGCTGCTGTGCCGTTATCTTAAAGCATGAACAAAAGAAAAGCACACAAAGGGGCAAAATATATCTTTGCAACATTTACAAAATTTTACAATGTATATTTTGCAAAAATGAATCCAGTAAAATTGCCGCAATAAAGCATCATTATTTAACTACAACCGGTGTTAAACGGGTAATTTCTGCACCATTAAATATTTTGGCCAGGTTATTATCATGAGAAGATTTCCAGTTGTCAATATGTGTTTCAGAAACAATACGCCAGAAGTTTTTAGATTTCAGCTCGTCGTAATCATTTGTTTTGATAAACAACCCAACAATTGACTGACGGGTTTTAAAATCTATCTTAACATTGTGTTTGGTAAGATGGCCAGCGTCTAAAAACTTACCGATCTGATCGTTAGTCATGCGTAAAAAATTTGTGCAAATATAGCTTATTACCAGCGTTTATCCACAACAATTTAACCGTCAATAAGTTACTCATTTTCAACAATATAGGGTAATTCATTCCGGCGCTGTGCGAATGCTGGCAACACAAATAGTATTTTCGTTATTTTCCGGTAACCAGCCGAATGATATGCAATTAAAGGATTATTATAAAATACTTGAGGTACCCGCTGTAGCCACACCCCTGCAGATCAAAAAATCTTTTCGTCAGCTGGCCTTGCGGCATCACCCCGATAAAAACCCCGGTAATGCAGTAGCCGAAGCAAAATTCAGGGAGATACAGGAGGCCTATGAAATTCTTTCCAACCCCGGTAAAAGAGAAGAATACAACTATAAGCGCTGGTATAACAGGAGCATCAAAGAAGCATTTGTAAACGAAGCCCTGACACCCACCGCCATTGCTACGGAATGCGCCAGGCTGGGCAGCTACCTGCAAAGCGTAAATGCCATGCGGGTAGACTTTGACGGCCTGAGCTACCATATAAGGCAGCTGCTCTGCGATAAAAACATAGGCATTCTGCTGCAGTTTAATGATGAACAATGCAATGCTGCAGTTATTAACCAGCTGTTGCTGGCTACCAGTTTGCTGCCCTTTCAATACATTGCACCTATTGCCGGCCGGTTGGAACGTGTGGCGGGCACCAATACACTGCAACAGCAACAGTTGGCAGATTTTGTACAGCAGCAAAAAGCAAAAGACAAGTGGCAGAAATACCGCATCCCCCTGGTACTCGCCGCTACCCTGCTGCTTTGCTGGTTAATCTATTGGTTGAGTAAATAGACGCGTCCTCATCCCCGGCCCTTCTCCACGGGGTGGAGAAGGGTGCCCCTCCGTTTATTTCTTTATCAATTTCAGTCTTGGGGATGGTACTAACTGAAGAAAATCAGTATCGATATGAAGAGGTTATTTTCTAACATGAATGATATATGGGAAACCAGGAGGCTACCTGGTTTTAAAATTGAAATCGAGTTTTCAGTATAGTGTACGAAATGAGCCAGCACTTTAAGCAAAAACATTAATATAACCAGTAGTAAATCCTTCTGAGAGGTACCTCCCGCTCCTGTATTGGCGGGATGCTGAGGGGCCTGGAGTGAGGGAGATTCTCTTATCTTTGCCGCATGCATTATGTTTCTGTAGACGGATTGAGTAAAAGTATGGCATCAAGCCCCTGTTCAACAACATTTCATTTCATATTGAGGAAGGCGATAAAATTGCGCTGGTAGCCAAAAACGGCAGCGGTAAATCTACACTGCTTAAAATCATCTCAGGCGCCGAAACCGCGGAAAGTGGCAAAGTATGGATCCATAAAGACGTTACCGTGGCCCTGTTTGAACAGGATCCACAGTTCCTGGAAACCAAATCCATCCTCGACAATATCTTTCACCATAACCACCCCGTAATTAATGCCATAAAAGAATACGAAGCGGCCAGCGATGCAGAAGATGCTGACCGTATTGGCAACGCCATTGTATTGCTGGATGAATTAAATGCCTGGGATTTTGACACCAAAGTAAAGCAGATACTGGGCAAACTGAATATTCACCACCTGAACCAGCTGGCGGGTACCCTCAGCGGTGGCCAGCGCAAACGGGTAGCCCTTGCCAAAACCCTGATTGATATTGGCTTTGAACACAAGCATGTACTGCTGATTATGGATGAACCTACCAACCACCTGGATGTAGAAATGGTGGAATGGCTGGAGCATTACCTGAACCAGGAAAAAGTGACCCTGCTGATGGTAACGCATGACCGCTATTTCCTGGATGCTGTATGTAACGAAATTCTGGAGATTGACGGTGACAGCCTTTACGTGTACAAAGGAGATTACGAAAACTTCATGGAGAAAAAAGCGGCCCGTATAGAAAGCGAAGCCGCCAGCATCGATAAAGCCAAAAATCTTTTCCGGAAAGAACTGGAATGGATGCGCAAACAACCAAAGGCCCGCACCACCAAAAGCAAGAGCCGCCAGGATAATTTCTATGTGGTGGAAGCCAAAGCGAAACAAAAAATGGAAGATGAGCGCGTACAGCTGCAGGTAAAAATGACCAGGCTGGGCGGCAAGGTAGCGGAACTGAAAAAAGTATATAAAAGCTATGGCGAAAAAGTAATCTTAAAAGGTTTTGATTATACTTTTAAAAAAGGCGACCGCATCGGTGTGGTAGGTAAAAACGGCGCTGGCAAATCTACTTTCTTAAATATCCTGCAGGGCCTGGAAGCTGCAGACAGCGGCAAAATCAATATTGGCGATACGGTGGTGTTTGGCAATTATTCCCAGCAGGGGCTGACCATCAAAGAAGACAAAAGAGTCATAGAATTTGTGAAAGACATTGCAGAACATTTCCCGCTGGCAGATGGCAGTTCACTGAGTGCCGCGCAGTTCCTGCAACTGTTTTTATTTTCACCTGACCAGCAATATACCTATGTATCGCGCCTGAGTGGCGGCGAGAAAAGAAGACTGCACCTGCTGTCTATACTGTTCCAAAACCCCAATTTCCTGATACTGGATGAGCCTACCAATGATCTTGATTTACAAACATTGGGGGTACTTGAAAATTTCCTGAGCGATTACCAGGGATGCATTATCATCGTATCGCACGACAGGTATTTTATGGATCGGCTGGTTGATCATCTTTTTGTTTTCCAGGGTGATGGCGATATCCGCGATTTTCCCGGCAACTATTCCCAGTACCGCCTCGCTTTGAAAGACAATGATAAACTTACAGACGCGGGTATGCTGATGGCGGAAAACAAACAGGAAAAAATACTGCAACCCCCCGCACCTGCAGCTGAAGCAGCAGAAAAAAAGAAACTCAGCTTTAAAGAAAAGCGGGAGTTTGAATTACTGGAAAAAGAAATGGCCGATCTCAATAAAGAGAAAGAAAATATTACCGGAACACTCAGCAGCGGCACCGCCCCTTTTGAACAATTGCAGACACTCTCTAACCGCATTGGGGAAATCACCCGGCTGCTGGATGAAAAGGAAATGCGCTGGCTGGAACTGAGTGAAATGGCAGGATAATTTTTTGGCCGCCGGCAATGATGAACAGGCTGGCGGCCATTTTTCTATAAATTGTACAGCTACTGCCTTCCTGCAATCAAATTTTGTGTGTTTACTATTAAATCAATAGCTTTAATAGCAATTCTTCCCCGTCCAAACTACCTGGCGCTTACCTCTCTCAAAAGGTCTCTTTTACCTAAAACAATAAAATTGCACCATTATGAAGAAGCTCCTTTCGCTGGCTGCCGGATGTTGTATCCTGCTGGCCTGTAACAATCAACCCGCAACTGACACCACTGCAAAAACGGAAGATGCCGCAGCAACCGCGGCCGGCAGTAAAACGACCGCGCCACAGGACGCTGAATTTGCTGATCCCAAATACATGGAAACAGGAAAGGCCGCACTGGCAGCCATGTCCAAAGGAGATGTAGCCGGCTGGCTGGCCAACTATGCAGACAATGCCGTGTATATATGGTCTGCTGGCGACAGCCTGGCCGGATTGCCAGCCATTACAAAGTATTGGACAGAAAGACGAAGCCAGGTCATAGATTCAATCGCCTTCAGTAACGACATCTGGCTGGCCATCAAAGTAAACAAATCTCAGAGAGGTCCCGATTTGCCTGGTGTTTGGTTAATGGGTTGGTACCAGTTCAATTCCAAATATAAAAATGGAAAAAGAGTCGGCGGCTGGATACACCAGGACATGCATTTTAACGAAGCGGGTAAGATTGACAGGGCCATCCAGTACATAGACCGGGCGCCCATTAATGCGGCCCTGGCAAAAAAATAGGCAGGATTTCTAATAAGCAGCTATAGTATACAGTTCGTTACAGAAGAGGTGCAGTGTAAACCTGCACCTCTTTTTATAACTGACATAAACTGAATTTTAATATAAATTTCCTGTGGCCCAGTCTAACTGGTACGGCCGCAGTTGCATACCATAACCATCTGTTCTGGCCGAAACAACGGCAACCCCACCTGTTGCCGGGGCAACAGCCAGAGGTATCGCAGCGCTCTCCTGCCATTTAAGCGATTTTGCGCCAAAAACATAAAACGCATGCTGTACACGCTGCAGTACAAAAAAATTATCGCCCGCTCTTACAAATGCCTTTTTTCCGTCACTGTACCCCCAAACCTCCCTGGCTACCACTTCACTGCCATCGGCATGCTTCAGGTAAAGAAAATCGGCCAGCTTTTCTCTTTTAATTGTAAACCCGGTTTGCGAGGGTTGGTTGTTTTTAAATTCTTCAAAACTCATATATACACCCCTCGTTAATGCCGTATCAATCAGTACCGGTATATTGTAAGCGCTGCGATTGTGCTGGCTAATTTCTTCCAGGCTGAATTTCCGCCTTGATGCAATGGCTGTAATCTTGTTATCCATTACTGCCATCTTTTCCAGAGACAAGGTCAGCGCTAAAACAATATACTCAGGCCCGTACTCCGCAATGGTGAGGGTCCTGGCGATAACGGTATCATACCGGTAGAGTGCATAATAATCACTCCCCTTCCTGAGGTAGAATTCAATTTGTACATCGGCACCACTGGTCCAGTCCTGCACTTTTTTTTGCTCATGTACAGGCACCCGCCTGCTGTCATTTACTTTTCCGTCAATATTCATCTCATCTGAAAGCCACAACTTTTTCAGCACCATTAAAATTCCCGGCATGGTATCGGCTCCCGCAGGCGGCAAATAGTTGTTCACAAACTGCTGTACCTCATTTTGAACACCGCTTTTCAGCTGCAGGAACAAGGGCGTGCGGTTTACGCGCTGAACATCCTTTCTTTCCTCAAAAGCTATCGCGTCCATCTTTACAACCTTCTTCTGCATACATCCTGCATGGGCGGTATCTGCACGCGCATCCAGCACCATTATACCACCTATATTTTTAAGCAGGAGTTTGTTTTCCGGTGCCGGAAGGCTGACTTTTTTTACCGTAAACTTAGCAGGTGAAAAATTTTCGTTCCTGCCAAACAGGGCCAGCTGCGCATACGCCGCCGAAAAAATCAATTGCGCGCAGCAAAACAAAAGCAGTGCAATTGCACGCGGGCTGTAATATGAACGCTCTTTTACGTTGTGCAGCATATAAACAAGAAGATGTATTATCATCAAAACCAATGATTACAGTTTGTAAAATACAATAATATTCAAAAAGATTACAGGATGGGTTCTTCCGAAGCTGCCAACAGGGCCGCATTGTCATGCAGATCTTGCTTTTCAATCAGCACTGTTTGTTTCCTGGCTGTATACATATGCAGGCGCAAAAAACCGAAGGCCGTAAGCAGCGCAAGACCGGTAACTATCCACCACAACCAGTTAAACCCGTAGTGTTCTGCCACCTGTGCGCCTCCCATCGGCCCAAAAGTCTGCGCCGCAGACCAGGCCATGGTATACAGCGCCGCATACTGTCCCCGGTTATGCGGTTTGCTTCTGCCTATCCAGTAACTGTTCATAAATGGCATCGCCAGTATTTCGGCAAAAGTGATAAACACAATCATTACAAAAGCCATAAAGGCGGTCATGTAAAAAACGTTCAGCATGCAGTAAGCTACCGCCATCAGCAGGGTGCCCATCATGATATACACCGTATTTTTTTTCCGTCCTTCCAGCTTATATACAATCACCATTTCTATCACCACTATGATAATGCCATTGGTGGCCATCAGCAAACCAATAAAGGGTTCAGAAAAATGCAGGTTCAGTTTATAATGGACCGACAGGTTGGTAAACAACTGAAAAAAACAGGCAGCAAATAAAGTGGCCAGCACAATAAACCATATATACACCCCGTCGCTGAGTGCAGATTGACGGCCGGCGCCTGGCGCTATTTTATGCTGCACTGGTTTATAATACACCGGCCGTACAAATGCCAGCATCAGTATGGC
>JANPGT010000049.1:0-8872 GCA_031424135.1 Chitinophagaceae bacterium | reverse complement strand
AGACCCTGTGGGTTTTGACAGGGAATCATTTCACCAACAGCTTCCTGCAGAAATACTTAATTTTTTGAACCGGCAACTACACATCAAATAACCTATTCCTAACTATTGTACACAGCATGAAAAAATTCCTCTTTACTATCTTCCTGGCAAGTCTGCTGCATTTCTCTTTCGGCCAGGCCGAGCAAGCCTCTTACAAAACAGTAGCAGAGAGTTTTGAGATCAATTACAACACAGGCAATTTCGAAGCCATTTTTGCCAGCTTCTCAGCAGAAATGCAAACTGCCCTGCCTATAGAAAAAACTAAAGCGTTCCTGACTGGCCTTACACAGCAGGCAGGAAAAATCACCAAAAGGGAGTTTGTAAAATATGAACAGACTTATGCTTCCTACAAAACAAATTTTGAAAGAGCGCTGTTTGCCGTTAACATTTCGGTTGACAATGCTTCAAAAATAAACGGCCTGTTTGTAAAACCTTTCAAAGAAAGCAACTTACCAAAGTTGGCCCGTAATACCAGCAAACTCATCCTGCCGTTTAAGGACGAGTGGACGGTTATCTGGGGTGGCGATACAAAAGAGCAGAACTACCACGTGTCAACTGAAGCCCAGAAGAACGCTTTTGATATCGTGATTACCAACCAGCAAGGAACTTCGTACAAAACAGACGGCAAAACCAATGAAGATTATTATGCTTTTGGCAAAGAATTAATAGCCCCCTGTGATGGCGAAATTGTGTTGGTGGTAGAAGGCATTAAAGACAATGTGCCGGGCGTTTTAAATCCTGTGTATGTGCCCGGCAACACCGTTATCATTAAAACAGCCAATAACGAATTCCTGTTTTTTGCACATTTTAAACAGGGCTCTATAGCGGTAAAGCAGGGGCAAAAAGTAAAACAGGGACAGTTACTGGGGCTTTGTGGAAACTCAGGTAACTCTTCAGAACCGCATGTTCATTTTCATATCCAGAACATAGAAGACCTGAATGCGGCTACCGGTGTAAAATGCTATTTCGATAAAATACAGGTAAATGGTCAACCCAAATCAGATTATTCGCCGGTACAGAAGGAAAAGATAAGTAACTGAAAGAACGCCAGGTTTGAAGGCTGGACCTCCATATGATTCCCTTACTTTTCTGTGATGGAATTTGTACATTTGCCAACCCCCAAAACCAGCTTTTTTAAAACAATATTTATCCGTTAAAAGTGGTCAGGAAAAAAATAAAACGCGGATTAAGGGTCTCGCGCTACTTCATATACAAAGAAACTTTGGTTGACCGCACGGAACATTTCTGGTCTTTCCTGGGTGCTTTTATTGGCATCGGCTTGATTGGCTTTTTTCAAAGTCACCTTTTGACAAAAGATGAAAATATATTCCTTATTGGTTCCTTTGGCGCTTCCAGTGTGCTTATTTACGGAGCTATTCAGAGTCCGCTGGCCCAGCCCAGGAACCTGATTGGTGGCCACGTAATTTCTGCGATCATAGGCGTAAGTATCTATAAATTGTTACCCGATATTATCTGGCTAACGGCGCCTCTTGCAGTTGCGCTCTCTATCGTAGCCATGCAGGTAACAAAAAGCCTTCACCCGCCGGGTGGTGCAACTGCGCTGATTGCCGTGATTGGCTCAGAAAAAATAAAAGCTTTGGGATATTTGTTCGTTCTGTCTCCTGTTCTGACAGGCGCCCTGATGCTCTTTGCGGTAGCACTGGTATTCAATAATATTACGCAGAACAGGAAGTACCCAACTGACAGCCGGTTCACCAATTCGCTGAAACGAATCTTTCTCAAAAAAGAAACGATATGATACTTATATAGAATGTTTCACACAAATAAATCCAAATAAATAATTAATATGCCCACTAATATCTCTACACTCTACATCAACGCGCCCATTGAAAAAGTATGGGATACTGTTACAACACCCGCTTCGGTAAAGCTTTGGCAGTACGGCAGCGATCTGCAAACCAGCTGGGAACCTGGCAGCGATATCAGGTTTACCACCGCCTGGGGCGACAAAATATTTGAGCAATGGGGAAAGGTGCTGGCCTATCAGCCAACCAGCCTGGTAAAGTACAGCCTGTTTGCACCAAGACCAGACCTGGAAGACAGGCCTGAAAATTATTTTATTATGAGTTATGTACTCACCGAAGAAAACAGCCAGACAAAGCTGGAGATCATACAGGAAGACAAGCGGCCGGGTGCCATGCAGGAAGCGCCCCAGGGAGAGGAAAACCCGGTATTGAAATCACTGAAAGAACTGGCGGAAACCAATTGAAGACGCAGTGTGAATTAAGCAATCATTGTCAAAAACATTCAATTTATCATTCCACCAATGAGCCGGAAAGTAATACTCTATATTGCCAGCAGCCTGGATGGGTATATTGCCAAACCCAATGACGATCTTAGCTTCCTGGAAAGAGTGCAACAGGAAGGAGAGGATTATGGCTATGGCGCGTTCATCCATTCCATAGACACTGTTATTATTGGAAGAAAAACATATGATTGGGTATTGACGCAGGTGCCCGTTTTTCCGCACGCAGATAAAGAATGCTATGTAATAACAAGAACGGGCAGGCCTGCGGTGGGAAATACAAAATTTTACACTGGCAACCTGAAAGCCCTTATTCAGCAATTGAAAAGCGAAAAGGGCCAGCATATTTTTGTAGATGGCGGTGCAGCGGTGGTAAACGAATTACTGCAGGAAAAACTGATTGATGAGATCATACTTTCGGTCATCCCCGTTTTGCTGGGCAACGGAATAAAACTTTTCAACGACGGACGCCCCGAACAGGTACTTGAATTACTAAGCACCAAACAATTTGACAAAGGACTTGTGCAGCTGCATTATAACGCAACTGCCCGGTAACCAATCACCAGCCGGCCAAGAAAAAGCATTGCATCCGCGGTCATTGTTTTATAAGATTTTCTTCCTACATTTAAATACGGCTCCCCTCATAGTTGTTATACCATCTCACAGATTAGGGCATTCCTGCACTCCAGAAAACTAACCGGCTTACAGAACAATTTCACAGTTCTAACCTTAGTGCCATGCAAAGAAGAAAATTTCTTAAAGATACCACCTCTTTGATGGGTGTATTCCCCCTTGCAAATTTATACCCTCTTACTGTCTTCAATAAACCCTTTTCTATGAATGATGAAGTGGTTACTATTTCCATTGGAAAAATTACCTGTATACTGTTCCGTGATCTGCTGTTTAAATACCTTGCCAAAGATTTCTTCACCAATGCCGGCCAGGAGCAATTAAGTCAATCATTGCAGAAATATCGTGTCAGCCCGGACAATATACCTTCTCCATTTATTGCGATGCTGCTTCAGTACGACGATAAAAAAATACTGATTGATACCGGTATTGGCTTTTTGGAAGAACCGCTGGTTTTCAGGGGTGAATCATATGTATTCAAAGGCAGGGTATTGCAGCTATTGCAGCAGGAAAAAATACAAAGAGAAGCTATTACCGATGTGGTGATTACCCATTTTCATCCCGACCATATTGGCGGCATTTTTACACATAATGGTACCCTGAATTTTCCCAACGCAAGATTTCACATGCACGAAGATGAATGGCAGTTCTGGCACTCTCCAGCATCAGACAATCAGCCAGCTTTATTCAAATATTTTATTGAAAAAAATATTACAACGCTTCAACACCTCAACCTCCATTTATTTAAAGGCGACTTCTACCCGCTGCTGCCGGGCGTAACAGCCATAAAAGCAGATGGGCACACACCAGGACAAATTGCGCTGAATATTCAATCAGGCAATGAGCACCTGCTGTATATTTCAGATGCCTTTCTTCACCCACTTCATATAGAAAATGTTGACTGGCAAACGAACTACGATTGGGATCAACAAAAAGCCAGGCGATCGCGTATCAAACTGGCAGAACTGGCCTATAAAGACAATATGCTTGTTAATGCATTTCATTTTGACTTTCCCGGCCTGGGCCGGATAGACAAGTTTCAGCAAAACTGGAACTGGAATTATACAAAAAAATAAACCAGGCCCTGTCAACAGTTCAGTACCCAACAGTAATTATTATAAGTATCATACGCTATTGGTAAAAGTGGAAAGCGCCATCGGATCAGCCAAAAACAACTAAAACCATCCATATGACCAACGTAAACAATTCTTCAACAGTACTTGTAGCGGGCGCTACCGGCTTTTTAGGCGGTGAAATTTGCCGGCAGTTAACAGCAAAAGGTAAAAAAGTAAGGGGCCTTGTACGCAGCACATCAGATGCCGCCAAAGTGGCTAATTTAAAATCAGCGGGAGTAGACATTATTGAAGGCGATCTGAAAGATCCGTCTTCATTAGAAAATGCTTTGAAGGGTGTTTCAGCCGTTATTTCTACGGTTTCGTCAACATTTTCAAGACAGGATGGTGATTCCATTCAAACAGTGGATGATGAAGGACAGTATAACCTGATCAATGCTGCGGTGGCTGCAGGCATCAGCAAATTTGTATTTATTTCTTTTTGCGGTATGGATGCTGAGTTTCCATTGCAAAAAGCCAAACGCAGAACAGAAAAACATCTTGCAGAAAGTGGCCTGGATTATACCATCCTGCAACCAACTTTTTTTATGGAAGCATGGCTCAGTCCCGCATTGGGCTTTGACTATCCCAACGCTAAAGCCACCATTTACGGAGAAGGCAAGAACAGGATTTCATGGATAGCGGTAAAAGATGTGGCCGCGTTTGCGGTAGCATCGCTTGATAATGCCGCCGCAACCAATAAAACTTTTCAGCTAGGCGGTCCCGCTGCCCTGAGCCCACTTGAAGTAGTGTCTATTTTTGAAACAAGCCACGGAAATAAATTTACGCTGCAGTTTGTACCGGAGGCTGCACTACAGGCGCAAAAAAGTAGTGCCCCCGACCCTTTAAGTGAATCTTTTGCTGCATTGATGCTGGCTTTTGCGGGTGGCAGTGAAATTGATATGAAAGAACCCCTGGCTATTTTTCCATTGCCGCTAACTTCAGTAAATGAGTACGCTAAAATATAATGGCAAAAATGCATCGAAAAATCAAGCAAAAGTCATTGCGGGCTGTCAGCCCAATTACGATTGCCAAGCATCCAGCCATAAAATATTTACCCTAAAACTGTGATTTTTTTGCCCTTGCTGCGAATAATAAAGAAATTGTTGAACAGGCGGGCAAACCAAAATCATGAACACAAGCAAAAAGCAGGAAGCGTTCCTGGCACTTTTACAGGCTCACAAAGGCATTATTTACAAAGTGGCCAATGCTTACTGTCCCAATACCGAAGCCCGGAAAGACCTGGTGCAGGAAATCATTGTGCAGCTATGGAGGTCGTTTGATAACTATAACAACCAGTTCAAACATTCTACCTGGATCTACCGCATTGCACTGAATACCGCTATTTCCCAGTACCGGAAAGAAACCAGCCGGAAGAAACTTGTAACTCCCTTGTCGGAAGACATACTGCAATTGGTAGAACGTGTTGACAGCAATGAAACGGATACACAGCTGAAACTCCTGCAACAATTTATTGCCGAACTGAAAGCACTTGACAAAGCCCTGCTGCTGCTCTACCTGGAAGAAAAGCCTCATGCCGCCATTGCCGAAATCATGGGCATTTCAGTAAGCAATGTGGCCACCAAAATTGGAAGAATAAAAGACATCCTGAAACAAAAATTTGCCAACATAAAAAATTAATACAATGGAAGAAAAAGATATTTTTCAAATCTGGAAGCAGTACGATAAAAAACTGGAAGAGACCCTGTTGCTGCACAAAATCAATGCGGTTGCTATCACGCAACTAAAAATTCACAGCCTGCTGACTTCTATGCGGCCATTGAAATTTTTTACGCTGCTTGTGGGTGTAGTTTGGGTGGGTTTTGTAGATGTACTGATCATCCGCCTGTTCCCCATAGCCAATCCGTTTTTCCTGGGTTCCGCCATTGTACAGGTGTTGCTCACCAAGCTGGCCATTGGCATCTACCTGTACCAGTTAGTGCTGATACAGCAGGCAGATATCAGCGATCCTGTCATTGCTACCCAGGACAAGCTGGCCCGCCTGCAATCATCCACGCTATGGGTTGCGCGTCTCTTATTCCTGCAGCTACCTGTATGGACTGTCTTTTATTGGAACAGCAGCATGCTGCAAAACGGCAACCTGCTTTTATATGCATTGCAGGCCGTTGTGACCATTTCATTTACTGTTGCCGCCATCTGGCTTTTTATAAATATTAATTATGCCAACAGGCACAAAAAATGGTTCCAACTGTTATTTTCTGGCAGGGAGTGGACGCCCGTAATTAAATCAATGGAATTGTTACACCAGGTAAAGGAATATACTGCGGGTGCGTCTACCGTAGGGTAACCGGATAAAAGCCCGCAAATGCCTTCGCAGCGATCCGGTATGCAACATTTGTCTGCTTGCCATTGTCATATCTTAAAACCCCTTGATATGAAACCGATAATTTTCCTGACCGCCCTGACTGCAATAGTATTTTTCGCCTGCAATAAACCAGCAGATCCCGCTACCGCCAGGCTGGAAGGAAAATGGAGAATGATTATGGTAAAAGAAACAGCAGCTGGTACAGTAATTACAAAACCCGGAACCATCCAGGGGGAAGTTGATATTTTATTTATGCCTTCAGACAATGTTTCCGGCGTTTTTACCGGTAACACCCCCAGCAATGATATCTGGCAAAACAGTTACCAACTGGGTAGCAATAATACATTGTCTATCCCCCACCTCTCCATGACCAAGGTAATGGAAACCAGCTGGGGAATTGAATTTGTAGACAATATCTGCAGCACGCAAAAATATTCATTCACGGCAGAAGGCAGGCTTTCCATTGAGACCGCCACCAAGATATTGATCTTTCAAAAAATATAAATAGGGTAAAAACTTTAATGGCAGGGGAAGTTATAGTCTGGGGTTTAACCGTTATCTTGTCTTGAGCAGCATCATAGCAATGCAGTGCGGCATTTGATCATCAAACAGGAAACAATGAAAGGCCCTCAGCAAACAACCTTGGTAAGGGCATTGGGCCTTTTCACCAGCACGTTACTGGTAGCCGGCATTATGATTGGTTCCGGCGTTTTTAAAAAGATCATCCCCATAGCACAAACGGGCCTGACTGAAACCTGGATACTGGCCGCCTGGGTATTGGCCGGCATCATTACCATGCTGGGTGCTTTTAACTTAGCAGGTTTATCTTCTATGACAGAAGAGTCCGGTGGTTTGTATGAATACCTGCGCCTGTCCTTTGGCAACTTATTCTCATTTCTTTTTGGGTGGACAGATTTCGCCATCATCGGAACAGCTTCTGTAGCGGCCCTGGCTTTCATCTTCTCACAAACCATTAATACGCTGATCCCTTTGCCCAATCCTTTGCAGCATTGGGAACACATCTCTATCGGGCACATCATTTATCCCTTTGCTGATTCTGGCATCAAATTATTATCAGTCACCATCATTGTACTGCTTACCGGGGTAAACTATATAGGCGTAAAAGAAAGCGGGTTCCTCAGCAATGTTTTTACTTCGGCAAAAATACTGGGCATACTCATTTTAATAGCGCTGGGTTTGTTTTATACGCCTGCAACCATACAGCAACCAGCAGCAGTTGCAGCACCTGCAGTAGCTACCGCTCTGAGTGGAGGCGCTTTTCTCAGCGCCTTTTTTGTTACCATGCTCAATGTGTTCTGGGCCTATGATGGTTGGGTAGATATTTCCGCCATTACCGGCGAAATAAAAAATCCGCGCCGCAACCTGCCACTGGCCATTTTTACCGGGGTATCTATTGCCACCGGTTTGTACCTGCTGGTAAACTACGCCTACATGAATGTGCTGCCCCTGCACACACTGGCAGCAGTAAGCGAAAACGAGATAGGCGCTGCCGTTGTAGCAAAAACATTGCTGGGCAATATGGGCAGCACATTGATAGCCATACTGATTATGGCTTGTGTGTTTGGATCTCTAAACGGCGTTTTACTTTCTCATACGCGTATTTATTTCCGCATGGCGCAGGAGAAATTCTTTTTTAGTAAAGTTGCCAGCGTACACCCGCGGCACAGAACACCCCATATGGCGCTGCTGTATACTATGATCTGGAGCTGCGTGCTGGTAGTTTCCGGCACGTTCGATATGCTTACAGACATGGTGGTGTTTGCTACTTTTCTTTTTTATGGATTACTGGCAGCCGCAACACTCAAAATGAAAAGAAATGGCAGCATCAAAGTGAACGTAACCGGCTATCCGTATGTACAGGTCTTCATCATACTGTTTTCTTTAACGCTGCTGGTAAATACTGTGCTGTCGCAGCCCAAACAAACCCTCATCGGTATATGCCTTATACTTTCCGGCCTGCCTCTCTATTTTTATTTCGATAAAAGGCAGGGATGATTTAATTTTAAAAGGCATTTTTTACTACTCAATAAAAATATTCTCCCTGGAAAAGCTGGCATCATATTTTTTACAGGCAGGCTTCAGCGCTGCAGATATGGAAATAATCATGGGTTCCTTCTCATTCAGGCAACTGGCAAAAGGAGACTATTTTGTGCAGGAGGGAAAGACCAGCAGGCTTATGGGCTTTATTGAAAAGGGCTTTCTGCAGTACTACATCATCATGAACGGAGAAGAAAAAACAACTTATTCTTCGGGCGAAAATAGTTTTGTTGCATCGCTGAACAGTTTTTTACAACAGGTGCCCGCCAAAGAGAATATCCGCGCAGTAATGCCTACAGATATTTGGGTGCTGGAAAGGAAACAACTTACAAAACTGCAGGAAGATTTGCCTGCATTTAAATCATTTTATGTGCAATTGCTGGAGTGGCATATCTGCTGCATCGATGAAAGCCGCCTGGATGCCATCATGCTGAATGCAGA
>JANPGT010000048.1:0-6004 GCA_031424135.1 Chitinophagaceae bacterium | reverse complement strand
TTAGTCTTGATTCTTGATGCTTGATGCTTGATGCTTGAGGCGTGAGGGGTGAGGGTTGATGCGTGTGGCGTGAGGCGTGAGGCGTGAGGCGTGAGGCGTGAGGCGTGAGGCGTGAGGCGTGAGGCGTGAATAATTTTTGGAAACGCAAAGTACAAAATTTTCCTGTTTTTTGGCTTGGCCCGGCAGCCCTGAAGGGGCGTAATATGAATAGCCCGGGGTGAAACCCCGGGATCGCAAACGTTGATAGCTACAGCCCTGAAGGGGCTGAATATTTATTCCGGCAAAAAGGGATCAGCAAACATATAAACAGCCGGTGAAGCTCCCGGCATTTGGTAAATGATAACCGCTTCCATTTATCAATAACTGCTCATCAACCGTTCTACCGTCCAGTACGCCGCAATCAATGCAATCAACGCAGACAAAGGAATAACAATCCCTTTCCTGTAATACGGTTTCTTGCCAAACCATTTGGCCAGCAGGAAAAACGCCAGCAGAATAACAGTTAACTGGCCTAACTCTACACCCACATTAAACATAATCAGTGAAAGCAAATAAGCATTCTGCGGAAGTCCCAGTTCACCCAGTGCACCGGCAAAACCAAGTCCGTGTACCAGGCCAAAAATAAACACCACCCCAATGCGTGATGTTTTAAGCCTGGGAGAAAAAATATTTTCCAGCGCCACATACATAATAGACAACGCAATCAATGGCTCTATGACAGCGGGCGGCAATTTAATTATATTATACATGGCCAGTCCCAGCGTTACTGAGTGTGCAATGGTAAATGCAGTAGCCTGCCATAAAACCGGCTTTAATTGAGGGCTCAGCAGGAAAAGGCTCAACACAAACAGAATATGGTCGAAGCCGAGTGGAAGAATATGCTGGTACCCCAGTTTAAGATACAGAAAGACAGCATCTGTACGCGACATTTTCTCCAGCTCACCTACAATTGCATGTGCCCATAACGGTTGGGCAAATAAGAAAAGCAGGAGGGAAATGCCCGCTATCCGTGAATAATATTTTAATGAATGGCTATTGGGTAAATGCATGGTGGGTGAGTGGGTGATTGATCCATTAAATATACGGAAATCATTAAATGGCAGATGCAGTAACTGGTTTCATAAAACTCTCTATAATTGGTTCGGCTTTGCTAAAAAAATGGCAAACAAAAACGCAGTGAATGAGCACCGTACTATGCTAAAATTTTATGGTGAAGCTCAGTTTTGCTGCAAAGGGCGTACCCGGTGTGAAACACACTTCATCTACAGGCTGCGTTTCAGCCTTTAAACGGGTTTCTGTGGCAAACTGTGTTTCTTTCCATTTTGTGTTGAATGCATTGTTTATTACAAGCCCTATTTCATATTTATTCCTGGTATAGTTCAATACTGCATCGGTAATAAAATATCCCTGCGCGGTAAGGCTGTAATCTTCATTGGCAGACCTGTCTCCCACAAAGCGGTACCGGAGGCTTCCATTCAGTCCATTTTTGGCGGCATAGGTAACACCTGCGCTGCTGGTCCATACCGGTGCCAGTGGTATGTAACCCGCACCCTTGGCCTCTCCCGGCGCACGACCATGCGCATAGTTCAGGTCTACATCAAGGTATAAAGATTTAACTGGTTCGTACCTGCCGGAAAAATCAAATCCAACACGGCGGGTTTTACCGCTGAATTCTACAAAGCCACCATCGCCACTGTACACAAATTCCTGCTGCAGGTATACATACCAGAGTGCTGCGTTGATGATAATGTTTTTAGCGGGTTTAAAAACAGTGCCCAGGTCGGCACTCCAGGCCGCAGGCAATATCTGGTATCCGTTCCGTGCTACTACCGCCCTGGTATCGTTTGAGTGAAAACCTTTGCCGGAGCTAAGGTAGAACTGCAGCGAATTATCCACATGGTAATAAAGATTCAGTTTCGGGCTCACTGTATTTGCTTTCGCTTTATACAAACCAATGCCCGGCAGGGTTGTATCTCCGGCAAATTTGTTGTGGTACTGGTGCAGGAACTGGTCGAAGCGGAGACCGGCATTGATGCTGAAATGTTCGTTTAATTTCAGCGTTTCGCTGATATATGGCGAAATGGACAGTTCACTAATATCGCCCAGTTTGATGCGTTCAAGCAGGGTGTAGCGGTTTTTGGTATGAGACAGTTCACCGTTTTTCACAATGTCGTAACGCAGCTGCAAACCGGCTTCTGTTGTTAGCCGCATATTGCCGATATAGGAATTGTGGTGGTAGCTGCCATTGTAGCCCATTAAACTGCGGGCCTCTTTCTGCCTTATCTGGTCGCCGTTAATGCTGTCCACCAGGAAAAAAGTAAAATTGGTGTACAGGTCGAAATGCGAATTGGAATAATACAGCTGGTTCTTTATAAAGTCGCCATTGCTGAATGATGTCAGCAACTGTGCATTTACGTTGGTGCGGTAGGTGAGGCCTCCTTCATTGGGGTCAATGGCGCCATAAAACCCAATCAGGCCCTGGTCAACTGCCCGGCCTGGTATTTGACCGGAAGCATTCCATTTGCTCCAGAATGTATTGGCAGAGACGGTAAGGCGGCTGTTGGCACCAATTTTTCCATTGTATTTGGTAAACAGGTTAAAACGCCTGAAATGCTGGGGGGCGTCAAAGTAAGCATCTGAATAGCGGTATTCACTGGCCACATACCATGATTGTTGTTTTTCTTTTGCCTTTGCACCCAGCAGGTTAAACATGGCCATGCCGCGAAAAGTATTGAATTGACCGGCTTCCACTTTAACCAGGTTATTGCTGAGTGTGTTCCTGGTATTGAAATCTACAAAGCCGGTGGTGGAAAAATCACCTTTGGAAGCAGTATAAGGACCTTTTTTAAAATCTACATTTTCAATAGTCTCCGGAATAATAAAATGGCTGTCTGCAAAACCCTGGCCATGTGCGTGAGACACCATATTGATGGGCAGGCCATCTACTTCCATGCGGAAATCGGTACCGTGATCCGCATCAAAACCACGTAAGAATATTTGTTCAGCCTTGCCACCGCCCTGGTGCTGGCCAATCACAATACCGGGTATAATGCGCAGCACTTCCTGCGAATTGGTAACGCCGCGCATCGCAATATCTGTTTTGCTGATGATCTTATACTGATCGCCGGCATGCGCAGAAATGGTTACTTCCTTTAATTCTACTGTTTGTGATTTCAGCGAAATGGTGTTGCCATAGGCACCCAGGTACTGCACAGGGATATTTTTTATTTCGTAACCAATAGAAGACACTTGCAGGACCTGTCCGGTCGTATTGTCTTTTTTTAGATTGAAATTGCCCAGTTCATCCGTGGTGCCGGAACTTTTACCGGGCAGCAGGACAACGGTAATGCCGGCAAGGGGCTGGTTGCTGCCTGCATCAATAATTTTTCCTTTTATGCTGTTCTGTGCCTGGCTGCTGATGGTAAAAATAAATAAGGTTATTGTCAACACAATACTGCGCTGAAATTTGAAGTACATAGAATAAAATTGAATAGTGATGATACATCCTTCCTGAAACGGCTGCATTTCCTGGATTGGGACTGCAATAAAGAATACAGGCTCAGGAAATGCCGCCACCGTGCTTGTGAACAGGCAAACCGCTATTCACATTCATTCATAAAAAATGAAGTGCTCATGCTTTAGGAGGCGGAACATCACTATCCAGTGACGTGTAGAAAAGGTCTTGTAAAGGCTGGGAGGAATAAATAATAACTGCAGGCTGACAATATGGTTGGTCAGCGTTACTGCCTGCCAGATGCTCGCTTACTATATCAGATGATTTGGGAAGACTGGTATCCTTTCCCGGGTAGTCATTTTTTGCGGCCTGCTGGTATTCATAGTGGACATGGTATTTGCCATGCTCGTAATGCACCGTTGCCATATGTGCCGAATTCCAGAAAATATGGGCAATGGTATCAGACAGTGAAGGAAGCACCGGCTTGCATATAATGGAGGTGTAAGAAAACAACAGCAGGTATAGTAAGGCTTTTTTCATTGTCTGGCAAAGTAAAAACTACTGCAAGAGGGATATTTATGCTGGAATGGGAGTTAAAGAAAAAAACTGCAGCGAAGTAAAGTTTGATAAAAAGCAGGCCGGTAAATGCCGGCCTGCCCGTTTAGCTGTTTTATATATTACCAGGGACTTGCCAGGTAAGGGAAAGTCGTTGAAAATGCTTTGTCATTGGCGGCAACATTATCACTGGTTAATCCGGGATTGGATTTACCGTCGGGACCACCAAATAAAAGTATCAATTCTACATCAATAACATCATCGGACAGCGTTCTGCCTGTTAAAACATTTGTACCGTCAAAAAAGGTGGTAGTACCTGTTGTAGATACATTCAGCACATCGGTTACCAGCAGACCGGTTAAAGCAGCGGCATTTTGCCCCAGTGCATTGGTAGTATAGCCCGGGTTCAATGCCGCCAGTCTTGCTTTAAATTTATTCAGGAACAGACCCGACATCTGCATAGGTATAGCTGCATTGAAGGAATCTTTGGCAGCAGCATCCACAAATACGGTATTGATGGCCGGTCTTGCCATCTGGTCGCCACCCTGGTAATAAACAGTAGCAGCAACAGGGGCATCGTCTTTTTTGCAGGAAGCAACGGTTATCAGCAAAGCCGTACCTGCCAGGAATATTTTAGAGAATGTCTTTTTCATTATTATTAATTTTAGAATGGAGTATGAATCGTACGTTTTTTAGTGAATTATATTTTCTTCTTGGTTTCTGCCCACACGTTTATTTTTCCTGTGCTGCTGCCCAACAAAGCAACAGGCACTTCCATTACCACGCTCAGTACATTGGTACCTGCAAAAGCATCCACACCAGGACTTCTGAAGCCTGCGGCAGTACCGGCAATTACTTTTTTAAACTGATCCAGGTCAAAAAAGAAGGGATCATCGCGCGGGCCGGCAAATACTTTAATGCCATTTGTACCGGTAGCCATGGTAGGAGCTGCTGCACCATAAGCGGTTACTGCAACAGAAGCTGTTACAGCGCCTTCCAGCTTGCTTTTTGTGCCGGTAGCAGAAGGTGCTACGGGGCCATAAAACTTCATATTGGTGCCATCAAACAGGGCCTGTATTACCAGGTCTTCTACATTGTCATTGTTGTTATCAATGTTAAGCTCAATAAGTGTGTTGGCATCAAATTTTGCAGCAGCACTGGCTGCGGGTGAAAGCAGCCCCTGTGTATTAATCACAAATACACGGCTGTTGGCATCAGCACCTTTAAAAGCATATACATCTGTTACGTCTGTGGCTTGCCCGGTTACTGCGGGTGCATCAATGTGGTCGGCCGCCCATAGGATACTGCCGCCCAATACTACAGCTATGGCAGCACCAACAAGGATTTTTGTTTTTTTCATTTTTTTGTTTTTTTTATTATTGAAGTGATACCTGAGTTACGTGCTGCTGTTAATTCTGGATTGGGTTGCAGCATATAAATTTTTATGCCGCAGAAATAAGTAAGACGGGCTTGTTTTGTTTTATATGATCTGTAGCAGCCTGGTATAAGCGTTAACCATTATAGCTGCGAAAATGCGGCCTTTGGATATGTGAGAAAAAGGAGCTGGGGCAGTTAAGATCAAAGTCCGCAGTAATAATCATAGCCTCTTTCGAACCAGTAATCAGCGGGCCTTTCATTGTCAAAATAAATACTGCCGATGCGTTTAAGGCTTTTAACGCCATACTTAACGGGGATGATCATGCGCAGCGGAGCGCCATGCCCGGGTGGCAGGGGCTGGCCATTCATTTCATAGCAAAGCAGTGTCTGCGGGTGCAGGGCACTGGGCATATCAATACCTGCATAATATTCCAAATCGGGCGTGGCCATACCCATATATTGCATGGAGGTTTCTTTTTGCAAATGATACGCCGCCGCAAAATCGCTGAATTTTACACCGCCCCAGTGCGTCACCTGGCTCCAGCCTTCAATGCATTTAAAATTAAAAGCGAAGTCCGTTTTGGGCAGCCTTTTTATATCGTCCAGGCCAAGGGTCAG
>JANPGT010000047.1:0-2739 GCA_031424135.1 Chitinophagaceae bacterium | reverse complement strand
AAAATATCCAATCTTTTGCATTTCAAAAAGCAGCCGGCCTTCCGTGTATACAGGCGGCAGCCGTCCTGCGCAGGTTGTTATTTCCTGAAAATAAAATACACGGCTATTACCAGGAACCCAAATCCAATAATATGGTTCATTGTAAACTGTACATTCTTAAAAAAAATCAATGAGAATACCATGAATACAACCAGGGTAATGGCTTCCTGGATCACCTTTAACTGCACCAATGAGAAAGGGCCGCCGTTTTCATCAAATCCAATACGGTTGGCGGGTACCTGAAAGCAATATTCAAAGAAGGCCAGTCCCCAGCTTATCAGCACAATCATCCATAATGCTGCCTGGTGGCCGTTCTTGCCAAAAAATTTTAAATGGCCGTACCAGGCCATTGTCATAAATGCGTTGGAAAGAAATAAAAGCCCGATGGTAGACAGGTATTTGAACATACGATTTATTTTAAGCAACCAATTAATGGAATTACTTTTCTCTATCAATAATAGTACCTGTAAATATAGGATGGATGATACACACCAAACCGGGAGAATATTCAACAGCATTGCTGCATCTTGTTCACAAAAATCATTTTTACAACAGGCATGCACCACACATTACAGGCCTATTTCAGCCGCTGACTAATAAAACTGCCCAATTTATCATAGCCGGCTTCGTTGGGGTGAAG
Source organism: Chitinophagaceae bacterium (assembly GCA_031424135.1). GTDB lineage: Bacteria > Bacteroidota > Bacteroidia > Chitinophagales > Chitinophagaceae > JACMLD01. Next base: position 2,060 of record JANPGT010000047.1, on the reverse strand, counting down.
TCCGTCTGAGAAAAGTGATTCATCTATTGTTTTATCTTTTTGCAGGAACAGGGGACCGGCATCAGCAAACGGAATTTTTAAACCCGCTGCCATTTTTGCAATCAGTTTGTTAACGGCTACCACTCTTTCTTCCATTTTTCTCCGGGGGAAAATACCCATCACCAGGATAGCCGCTGAAGGTTGTTTGATACGGATGGCTTTAATCAGGAATTCCAGGCCCCCTGCAATTTCCTGGTCGCTGTTGTATTGCAGGTTATTGGTACCAATCATCAATACCACCTGCCGGGGCGCAATGCTGTCCAGCTCTCCGTGATATACGCGCCACAAAACATTTTCAATCCTGTCCCAACCAAATCCCATATTCACCACCTGCTTATCAACAAAATATTTGTCCCAGGCGTTTTTACCATTCACCCTCGGCGACACAGGTTGGCCACCCCAGAAATGAGTAATCGAATTACCTATGAAAACAGTAGTGGGCGGATGCGCCCTGCTGTATTGTAAAACTGCATTGTGTCTTGTCTCCCAGTCGTAGGTATTGGCATCCCTGCGCTGGGTAACCGGTTGGGTTGTAGAAATGGTGCCGCCAGTCTCTCCCAAAATATTTCTTATTATTTTATCATAGGCATCTGCATAGTGCATCATACCAATATCATTGGGGTGCACCCCATCTACCATGGATTCAATATCCTGGTTGATGGCCTCCTTATGCAAAAGATAAATATTTTTTACACCGGCAGTCACCAGCGAATCAAAAACCTGTTTCAAAATTGTATTGGCAGCCTGGTAGTCTTTTTTTCTTACAGGATTTATTCCTTCGTCGGTATAGCCATCGTGTTCCGCCAGCAGGATGGGCACGCCCGGTCTTTTCTGCTGCAGTAAACTCACGGAGGCTACCAGGCGCTTTCTTAGCTCACCGTTTTCAGTGTATGCACCAACAAGATTGGGCAGGCAATCCAGCACGTATACTTTGGCGTCTATAGCTGCCGCGTAATCCAGCACCTCTTTTTCCAACCGGCCATTGCCCGAGAAGCCCAGGTTAACAACGGATCGATCCAGTTTCCTGGACAATATATTGGTCCATGCCAGGCCGGGCCGTGTTGCGCAGGCGCCCTGTGCAATAGAAGTGCCATATACCACCACCGGCTTTTCTTTACGCAACGCCAGCGGTTCAAAAAGGCTTTCTTTGGGCACTGAAATCTCCATCCATTTTACTGAATTATACAGGGGCAGGTATAAAAAATATTCGCGGTTACCCACATGCTCATCGTTGCCGGAAAGATTGGTAAAACGGTAAACGAGTGTATCACCCAGCGTTAACTTACCTGCCGCCCATAGCCAGCTGCCATTGATGCTTTTAGAATACAGGTCAAGTCCGCTTACGCCTGTAGCAGGCATATGATACATCTGCAGTGCCCCGCTTACGGTGTATTTTATTATAATCTCCTTTGCATTAGTATGAAACCGTAACTGCAGGCCGGCGCTGTTCCTGGAAAGCTCCCACACTTCTTTGCGTACCAGTTGCGCTGCGGTTGCCGGCAGTCGGTTATAAAAATCATCGCCCCTGCCCTGCCAGGCCCTTCCTTCCAGCACGTTTTGGGTATCGGTGGCAGGATTCCAGGATTTGTACTCCAGCACTGATTGCGCAATACAAAATTGAAAAAAGAAAAGACCTGCGATGGTCATACATTTGAAACGCTTCATAAAAGACACCATTAACTGCTGCTGATGAAAGCAGCAACACTGAAAAAATATAGTTCACATACAGGGAAACTACTCCTTCATATCCACCAATAACAGCATTGATGCTTCGCTCTTATTTGTACCTCACTACAACGCACCACCAATTTTTATGGCAAACAACCCGCCTGTCAGTTCACCCGGTTGCAAGGTTGATAAATCTATAATGCAATCTTTGCCGGTGTTTTTAACCATCAAAGCCTTTTTCAGTCCCAGCACCTGCGCTGCTGCACCGGCTGCCGCTGTAAAATTTTTGATGCGGAACTGTTTCTGATAAACGGGCAGCAATGCAAAAAGATCTTTTCCTTTGGCGGTAAAAA
>JANPGT010000046.1:0-5593 GCA_031424135.1 Chitinophagaceae bacterium | reverse complement strand
ATAATATACCTTGTCTACCGCCGGCTGCTGCTGCAACCATTCTGCCACCTGCAGGGCACTGCTGCAATGCTGCTTTATCCTCAGCGGAAGCGTTTCAATACCACGTATCAGCAGCCAGCTGTCGAACGGGGAAAGTATCGCGCCACAGGCATTTTGCAGAAATTTAATTTCATCGCCCAGTGTTTTGTCTTTTGTAACTACGCAACCTGCAATCAGATCGCTATGGCCTCCCAGGTACTTGGTGGCAGAATGCACTACAATATCGGCGCCCAGTGCCAGCGGTTGCTGCAGGATGGGTGTGGCAAAAGTATTGTCTACACAGAGTAAACAGTTATGGGCTTTTGCCATTTGGGCGATGGCTTTTATATCTGCAATTTTCAGGCAGGGATTGGTAGGCGTCTCAATCCATATTAATTTAGTGCGCGGTGTAATGGCGTTAAATACATTTTCGGCATAAGTAGCATCCACATAATTAACGGTAATACCAAATTTTTCATACACACGGGTAAACAGCCTGAAGGCGCCGCCGTAGATATCATCCACGGCAAGCACTTCGTCACCCGATTGCAGCAGTTTAATGACGGCGTCAATGGCTGCCAGCCCGCTGCTGAATGCGACGCCCGTATGGCCGCCTTCCAGCGTTGCCAGCAATTGTTCCACTACTGAACGTGTTGGATTATTGCTGCGCGCATAATCATACCCACGGTTTACGCCGGGCGCTTCCTGTACAAAAGTGGAGGTCTGGTAAATAGGCACCGAAATGGCACCTGTTAAAGGATCTGCGGGAATGCTGTGAATTAACTGTGTTGCTGTAACAGACATGTTTACTGGTTTTAATTTGTTAGGAAAATTGCTTACCAGGAAAGCACTGACAGCTATACAGGAGATGCTTTACATAAAAAAACCTCCTGGTGCAGCCAGAAGGTTTTAAATATAGAAAACATATTTAAGACGCTGTCCGGCTTATCTGCCCCTATTGGTTGAAATACAACAAACAGGGATGGAATTGGCACCTTCTTCCCTGTACAGGCGCAATGCATTGCGTCTGTACAAAAACAGGTTGCCAAGGCTTCTTCGGGCCATTACCCTCAGCCTTTCTTGATAAGCATGATAAAGAACTTCAGCAAATGTAAAAGGTATTTTTTATACGAGCAAGCAAATCAATCAAAAATATTTATAAAGTCTACTATTTTGATAGACTTTACGAAATAGTGTATTATTGCAGTATGATTTCTGACTATGCAGGTCTACCGCAATTGCTGCCTGCGGCCATCTGTGTGCAGGTTATCAGTCAGCACGCGGGGCTGAAGGAGTGCGGCGCACATCTCTATACCAAAAGTGAAAAAGTAGTAGTCACCAGCGGTAAGGGGCACTACCGGCTGCTGATCTGGCGGCCTTTACCGGCTACCCTTACCATAGAGCACCAGCAATATGAAAGCAGCCAAGGGATTTAAACTATAAAGCAAACCACATGCACCTGAATATAATGGGACTTGCCGTTCCCTTTTTTATCAGTTTAATACTGCTGGAGTATTACATCACAAAAAAAAAGGGATTATCGTATTTTGATCTGCACAACTCCATCACCAATATCAGCATCGGCATTGCCGAAAGACTGGCAGATGTTTTAGTGGCCGGCTTCTTCTATTATATCTATGATACTATCCAGAAAAAATACGGCTTGTTTACCATCAGACCAGGCACTGCCTGCTGGATATTGCTTTTCCTTTTTACTGATTTTATCTGGTACTGGTACCACCGGCTGGCACACGAGATAAATATTCTCTGGATGGCACATGTAGTGCACCACCAGAGTGAAGATTTTAATTATACGGTGTCTGCACGTGTTACGGTGCTGCAGGCTGTCATCAGGACCGGCTTCTGGTGCATACTTCCCTGGATAGGCTTCCCCGCAACAATGATCACTGCAATGCTGCTGATACATGGACTCTATCCGTTTTTTATTCACACGCGGCTTACAGGTAAGCTGGGCATACTCGAATACATATTGGTAACGCCTTCGCACCACCGGGTACATCATGCCAGCAATGAACGCTATCTTGATAAAAATTACGGGGATGTGCTTATTATCTGGGACAAGCTGTTTGGCAGCTTTCAGAAAGAAGAAGACCACGAAGCACCTGTATACGGACTGACAGATCCTTTGCAGTCGCACAGCTTTTTATGGCAGCATTTTCATTTCCTTATTGAGCTGGCCCTGGCGGTAAAAAGTAAAAAAACTTTTAAAGAAAAAATAGCTATTCTTTTTGCAAGGCCGGAAAAAATTGATCCGTCGTTGAGAAAGAAAGCGGAAGCACTGTTTCATATTCAACAGCAAAATGGTCCTGTAAAAAAGCCGCTTAATAAATACGTGGTTTGGCAAATGCTGGTGCTGCTAATCAGTCTAACCGCCGTCCTGCTGTTTGAGCAATACCTTTCGTGGCCGGTCAAAATGGCGTTTTGCACCATCACGCTCTTAACACTTATTAACTGCGGGGCCATTATGGAGCAAAAAAGATGGGTGTTTTACCTTGAATACCTGCGCCTGCTGATACTGATGGTATTACCTTTTTATTCTTTTGAGTACTGGCAGATAAAATTACTGATAGTGATGGTATTGCTGTCAGTATTGTTTGCAGGGTATACCCCTATTCATAATAAATATTACCGGTATGTATATAGGCAGGCATAAAAAATAGCAGCAACGCCGGCGAACCTGTTTATCCTCACCATAACAAGTATCTTATAAGCAATCAATCGTTAACAACAAAGCGGCGTTTCTACGCTGCTTTTATTTTTTAGGGATAGGGATAGCAGGACAGCTCATCTCAAAGCCTGTACAACGGCTTTGGGTAGCCCGGCTTGAAAGCAGCAAGAACACCCCGCACTACAGAACACCCGGATTGCATTTCTATCCCGGTGACAGCTTTCTCTATCAGCTGCAAAAGCATAGCAGGTTCCGCCTGTACCCGCATATTGATTAATAAAGAAACTGAAGCAGCAGGCGTTTGCTGTAATACAATGGCAGTATCTGCAGCAGAAGTAAAACTTATTTTATGTGTATTGGCTACTAAAAACTTTATATGCCCGATAGGATACTGAAGCTTCTTTACTGATTTGCAGAGGCTGTTCATCATCTTCTCTGCCAATTGCAGGGCATTACCATTGGCAGCAATTATTTCCAGCGAATGATCTACCCAGCCCATTTTAGCTTCTCCGGCCGCGTACACATCGTAGTCTATTTCCAGAGAAGATAATGTTTGTACAGAATGGTATGCATCCAGCACATTCAACCAACGGCGGATACAATCTTTGTCCCGCGAATCCTGGTACAGTATTATTTTTCCTCCGTACTGTTCCTCCATCGTGCCTTTCACCAGTTCCAGTTGCTGCCTGCTGATGAGATCAATCTTATTGACCACAATGATACCGGCTTCTTCCAGTTGCTTTAAATAAATATAACGCACTTCCTCATCAAAAGCCTTCCCGGTTTTATTAAGTATCATCTGTAAAAGACGTACATCGGCAAATGCAGACACCGTTACCTGTGCCGTGGGATGAAATTGCAGCAGCGGCTTTACCACAGTGGCTACAATGTCTGTACAGGAGCCTACTGATTCTGCAAAGATTGTTTCAGTGCCTATTGTTGCGGACAGGGCGGCAATACCTGCTTCCAGTTGCTGGTAATTGCAGCAAAAGCAGCCATTGACTACCTGCCGCTGCGGTATATTCAGGAATTGAAACCACCCGCCATCTACCAGCTGCGATCCCTGGTCGTTGGTAACAACCGCTGTCTTTACGCCCCGCTGCAACAGCACAATAGCCGCCTGCTGAATGGCGGTAGTTTTGCCACTACCCAGGAAACCGCTCAACAGATGTATTTTCATGCAATTATTTCATTTTTGTTTGCTGTGTAACAAAGGCAACCTGCCCCGCAGGGCTGTACTGCAAGTTGCACCGGGTAGCCCAGTAACAGTTCTTCTTCCAGTGCGGTGCGCACTTCGTCAATAATAATATCAAAACTAAAATTACTGGTGGTAAGTCCGCTTGCTGCATCCAAATATACCGTAGCCATATCCCCTGCCTTCAGCCCTTCCAGTTGCGCCTGCAGCAGTGGCTGTATACCAACACTGCCATGGAGCCAGCTTACCGGATGACTGTTCATGGTATTTTCCAATACCAGGCCAGCGCCGTCTTTCATTATGTAGCGTATCGATACCACGCTGTTTTTGGCAATCTTCATCATACTATGCCGTTTTTCCGCTTATCACGGTTTTGATGATATCAATTTTACCGTAACTGACTTTTACAGCCACCTTACCCGCTATAAGACTTACGGTACCAAACCCGGTTTCCGTACTGATGAAAGCCGTAAAATTGCCAATTTTTGAGTCTACATACAATGCCTTTTCCACCGCATCATAACGTACACCAGTAAGTGCCTGCAGGTAACCATAGCTGGAAAGTGCCCTGGCATACCAATGCCCGCATTCGTATTCGTTAAAAGGATTTCTTACCCGCCCGTCGTAACGGTTACGTGAAGTCCGCAGCACCTCCAGCCCTTCCTTCAGATTGCCCATCAGCATCAGGTGCGAAGCCACCTGGTGTTCTATACCCGTCCATACTTCGTCGCTGTACACAAAAGGTAACGAAAGTTTTCCGCCTTTGGGCCAGGTACAGAGCAGCAATCCACCTTCATCGCCATAGGCAAACGAGGGACGTTGCGGGTTGGCATGCTCACTTAAATTATTTTTCAGGTTATACTTATGCACGGCCAGTAAATGGCTTTTTATTTTCGCATTGTCCAAAGCATCTTCTAACCCACACATGCGGCCAATCCAGGCGCCCAGTACACCATCAGACAAACAGCCTTTTCCGTACTGGTATTTAGGACCTTCTTTGTCCAGCAGGTCCCTGGCTTCTTTGGAGTATTCTCCGCCAAAAGATTTTTCTGTAGCGGGATTCTTTGCTGAAAGTCCATTCACTTTTATCTGCTGAATAAAATACTCCCCATCGTACAGGCTGGTTTCCATGGCTTTTTTTGCTTTTGCAGACAGATCCTTGTATCTGGCAACATCTTTTTGCAAAAATTCACCCATCAACGTGATTGCTTTCAGCGCCCCTGTATAAAAACTGCCATGCATGCCATCCGGCCCCCAGAACTCTATATCATAGGTATTATGGTGCGGTTCTTCAATAACCCCCTGCAGTCTTGGATCCCAGGTGGTAATACAGTAGTCCATACTGGTTTTCACCATGGGGTACATTTTTTTCAGCCATTCATTGTTTCCGCTGATGCGCCATTCGCGGTATACTTTCATAATACCCCCTAACTGACCATCAGCAGCAGAATGAAAATTATGGTCTGCAGGCTGAATGGGCAGTGTGGCCCGGAAATTCTGGTGACCTGCTGCATTCTGGCTTTCACAAAACTCTGTGTGGCGTAAACTTCTTTCCAGGGCCGGAAACAAATGTGCAATAGCCTGCGCATAGTTCCATACATGGGTGCAGGAGCCGTGGCAGCAACCACCGCTATCGCCACAACCTTCAAAACTCCAGAGACGGCCATCGTACTGGCGCATCACGGTAGGCG
>JANPGT010000045.1:0-3492 GCA_031424135.1 Chitinophagaceae bacterium | reverse complement strand
GGGTTCTGGATCCTGTTGCTGTATTGTGTAGCGGCAGTGGCCCTGGTGTACCTGGTAAAATTCCTGATACTAAAGGTTACCGGCTGGATTTTCAATATGCAGGAAGCAGCTGATACATACATCTTTATAGTGTTCCTGGTTAATAAATTACTGGCCATTTTCCTGCTGCCGCTGATGGTGGTAATGACCTTCTCACTCGCTTCCTGGTCGGGGGTATTGCTCACCCTTTCTTATATCATGGTGCTGGTATTTTTTGCCTACCGGTACATTGTATCTTTTGCACCCGTGCGCAGGGAAGTTAAAGTTAGCCAGTTTCACTTTTTTATGTACCTTTGCGCCTTCGAGATAATACCACTATTGCTGATTTATAAAGTATTATTGCGTTTTTTCTAAGAGGTACCTATTACAAAATTGCGAAACCATATCCAGTAAGAAATGGTAAAGAACGGTGAAAGAACTGCGGCCCAGGCTGCAAAAAAAGTTAAGAAAGTCCTTATTACCCAGCCCAAACCGGAAACGGATAAGTCTCCGTATTACGAACTGGCCAGAAAATACAGCATCGAATTATCCTTCCATCCCTTCATCAGGCTGGAAGGTATCCAGCCCAAAGAGTTCCGCAAGCAAAAGATTGATATCGCCCATTACTCAGCGGTCATTTTTACCAGCCGTAATGCCATTGACCATTTTTTCCGCACCTGCGAAGAAATGAAAGTGAATATCAGCCAGGACACCAAATACTTCTGCATTACTGAGGCCGTTGCGCTCTATCTTCAAAAATTTATACTTTACCGCAAACGCAAGGTTTTTTATGGCGCCGATGGCACCAATAAAAGTATGTTTGATGTAATTAACAAGCATAAAGAGAATGAAAAATTCCTTTATCCTGTTTCTGAAAACCAGCAGGACAACGAGATTGTTGGCTGGTTGAAGCAGCACAATTGCGAGTATGCTACCCCCTATATGTACCGCACCATCAGCGCAGATGTAAAAGAAGTGCTGGTGCAGCAGGAGTTTGATGTAATCTGTTTTTTTACGCCCAGCGGCGTAAAAAGCCTGTTCGACAACTGCCCCCGTTTTAAACAAAACGGTACCAGGATAGGTGCTTTCGGCAGCAATACTTCACGTGCTGTAGAAGAAGCCGGCCTGTTGCTTGATATTAAAGCACCTCAACCACAAACCCCCTCTATGGTGGCAGCGCTGGACAAGTTCCTTGCCACTTTAAACCAGGCCTGACCATTATTTTAAGTGTTGTATTTTAAATTCTGAATGACGCAGGGTTTGACTTGCCATTTAAGATACAGCATTCAAAATTTAAAATAGTCTTATGACTAACCGTCTAATAGAGGAATCAAGCCCATATTTATTACAGCACGCGCACAATCCTGTGGACTGGTATCCCTGGGGCGAAGAAGCATTGCAAAGGGCTAAAACAGAAAACAAACCGATTCTGATCAGCATCGGCTATTCTGCCTGCCACTGGTGCCATGTAATGGAAAAAGAAAGCTTCGAAAATGCGGAGGTGGCGGAAATAATGAACGTCCATTTCATCAATATAAAAATTGATCGCGAAGAGCGACCCGACCTTGATCATATCTACATGGATGCGGTACAGGTGATGACGGGCAGCGGTGGATGGCCCCTGAACGTTTTTCTAACACCCGATGCAAAGCCTTTTTACGGAGGCACTTATTTTCCGCCGCAGAAAGCCCATAACCGGGCATCCTGGACTGATGTGCTGTACGGCATTAGCCAGGCCTTTACAGAAAGGCAGGGTGAGGTAACAGCGCAGGCAGAAAGCCTTACCGCGCACTTATTAAGGTCGAATGCTTTTGGCGAACCGGTGGAAGACAAGAACGCCATTTTTACAAGGGCAAATGCAGATCTTATTTTTGAAAACCTCATGAAAGCCGCCGATACCAAAGAGGGAGGCTTTGGCAGGGCGCCTAAATTTCCCCAAACATTTTCTATCCAGTACCTGCTGCGGTATTATCACTATTTTAAAAATGACGCGGCACTGCAGCAGGCCTGCCTCAGCCTCGATAAAATGATATACGGGGGCATCTACGACCAGGCAGGCGGAGGCTTTGCGCGTTACTCAACAGACAATGAATGGCTGGTACCGCATTTTGAGAAAATGCTTTACGATAATGCACTGCTGATCATTACTTTAAGTGAAGCGTACCAGGTTACTCATCATAAACGGTATGCGGATGCTATCCATCAAACCATGGAATTTATTCAGCGCGAGCTCATGGGGGCAGACGCCGGTTTTTACAGTGCCCTGGATGCCGATAGCGGGGGTGAGGAGGGGAAGTTTTATGTTTGGGATAAACAAGAAATTGACGCCATCCTGGGTACTGATGCGGATTTGTTTTGTGCCTACTACGATGTTTCAGCGCAGGGAAACTGGGAAGGAAAAAATATCCTCAATGTGCCCATAGACCCATCCATTTTTGCGGAAAATGCATCTATGTCACTGGCGCAGCTGGAAGAAAAATTAGCAGCCGGCCGAAAAAAATTACTGACACTGCGGGCCGGCCGGGAGCGGCCGTTGCTGGATGATAAAATGCTGCTGGGTTGGAATGCTTTGATGAATACCGCCTGCAGCAAGGCCTGGGTAGCCACCGGCAATGAGACTTACCGGCAGCTGGCCATCCGGAACATGCAGTTTATAACGGATAATTTTTGGGTGGAAGGCGCGTTCTATCATACCTGTAAAAACGGGATCGCCCGGTATAAGGCTTTCCTGGATGATCATGCATTTCTTATACAGGCGTTGGTTCATTTGCAGGAGATTACCGGTAATGGTGATTATTTATTACAGGCGAGGGACATAACGGCATATGTTTTGGATGGATTTGGGGACGAAGAGGCAGATTTCTTCTTTTTTACCCACTCCATGCAGAAAGACATTATATTAAGGAAAAAGGAAATATATGATAGTGCGGTGCCGTCGGGCAATTCAGTAATGGCTGGCAACCTGTTGTATTTATCGTACGTATTTGATAATAAGGAGTGGAGGGAAAAAGCGGGTGCCATGCTGGGTAGCCTGGCAGGGCTGATTACACGGTATCCTACGTCTTTTGGAGGCTGGGCCAATCAATTGTTAATAATGACTGGTGACCTGGCAGAAATTGTTGTTAAGGGGCAAAATTTAACGAAATACTTTTTGATATTTTGCATATTTTTAGCCCTTCTAAAATTTTCCAGTCGTCTTCTGTCCCCAATGAAATCTTTCCCTTACTAGCTGGTAAGCAGTACTTTAGTCCATTTTCTATTTATGTGTGCGAAAATTATGTCTGTAAGCCCCCTGTAAATAGCCTGGGATCTTACATTAAAATGATTGATAAACAATAGATTGTAAAATTGTCAACCAAGTTCTTTATTTGTACAATAAATCAATAATAATACTCGTTTAATACATACGGGGATTTTTACGATTTCACTTTTAAGAAAAAATTTCTAAACTTGTAGCGGATGTTCACGAAACAT
>JANPGT010000044.1:0-3635 GCA_031424135.1 Chitinophagaceae bacterium | reverse complement strand
AGTGCAGATTGACGGCCGGCGCCTGGCGCTGTTTTATGCTGCACTGGTTTATAATCTACCGGCCGTACAAATGCCAGCATCAGGATGGCCGCGCCAATATTGGTGACACCATCCACCCAGAACAGTAATTCATAATTGTATTTGGCAATTACGCCGCCAATAGCGCTGCCCACCGCCCAGCCCATATTGATGGCCAGCCTGTTTAAAGAATAAGATCGGGTACGGTTTTCCTCCCTGCTGTAAAAAGCAATGGCCGTGGAATTGGCCGGACGGAAAGCCTCATTGATAAAGCTGAGAAAAAAAGATACTGCGCAAATAGCGGGAAAACTTTTCATTTGCCCCAGCAACATAAAGAACAGGCCGCCGCCTGTCAGTGCAATCAACTGCACGGGGTAGAAGCCAATCCTGTCAGTGAGCTTGCCGCCCAGCCAGGCCCCGGTAAAGGCCCCCGCACCAAACAAACCATATACAAACCCTGCTTTTCCAATGCTGTACCCCATACCATCGCTGGTAAGGTAAAGACTCATAAAAGGCACTACCATGGTGCCACTGCGGTTTATCAGCATCACCAGCGAAAGCAGCCATGTCTCGCGCGACAAACCCGCATACGCATCCTTGTAGGTAGTAATGGTTTTATTAATCATATCCGGTGGCAAAAATCCGTTTTCGTGTCTACACAGCAAAATACTATTTAACGGCGCTGCAGATACCGGTAAAAAACCATTACTTTTATAAGCAACAGCCTGAAAAAACAAATCACCATATTTGCGTTTCTCGTTTTCTTTCTTGCACAATTTGGCAAGGTCATAAACTTTTGCCTGTGCACCATTTCCGTTTACCAACAAACCAGCAGCCTGGCCTGCGATTGCGAAAAACAGTTATTTACGGATGTAAAAAAAGAACCGGCAGACAAACACCCATCGCCGCATACCTATTCCACGCAAACATCCACGGAAGAGTTGTTTCATTTACCCTTTTTCGCAGCATGGGTCTCCCGGCAACCAGTAGCCGCAGGCACCTGGCCTCCGCGCAGCAACGAACCGCTTTACCACATTTTCGGAAACCCCGTCTTCCACCCACCGCTTCAGGCCGTTTAAACGGGCATTTATTATTGACGCAGCTGCTTTGGTTTACATATATATACCAAAGAGCAATTGTCAATGACATACCGCCAACAGGTTACTTATTCATTTTATAAGTTCTCGCCCTGGTCGGTGTCTCACCGACCAGGGACGGAAAAGCATTTATTATTGAAGCAGCTGCTTTGGTTTATACATATACCAAAGGGCAACTGCTAATGGCATACTGCCACTAGTTTACTTATTCATTTTACAAAACCTACTATTATGAAATTTATCTGCATAGCTGCAATGGCATTGCTGTTTCATTCCTGCAACAGAAAAACTGTTCCGTCCGGCCAGTCGCCCATCACCGCCAGCACATCCAATCACCAGTTGCTGGGTATTCACACAAAAAAAGATTTACAGCAGGCCCCCTTCAACGAATGGTTTGATAAAAATTACACAGATTATACCGTAGACAGTTTCACCGCCAATCAACTGACACCCCTTCTTAAAAATAAAAAAATGGAACTCTTTATGGGCACCTGGTGCGGCGACAGTAAAAGAGAGGTACCACGAATATTTAAAATTCTTGACTATGCCGGCGTAAGCCCGTCACAGATAAAAATGATTATGGTAGACAACCACGACAGTACCTACAAACAGAGCCCATCGCACGAAGAGAGAGGAAAATTTATCCACCGGGTACCCTGCCTGATTGTATACGATAAAAATAAAGAGATGAACCGGATTGTTGAGTTTCCGGTGCTGTCGCTGGAAAAAGATTTACTGTCTATTGTGCAGGCCGCACCCTACCAGCCCAATTACAGGGTAGCAGCTTACCTGTTTCAACTATTGAACGAAAAAAATATCCGGGATGCAGCAGCAGACAGTTCGGCCCTGGCTACTACATTAAAACCGCTGGTGAGTAACAGCGCCGAACTGAATTCGCTGGGCTATACATGGATGGCGGCGGGTGAAATGGACCGGGCTTTGCTGGCCTTTACATTAAATGCCTTACTGTTTCCCGGCAATGCCAATGTATACGATAGCCTGGGAGAGATTCACCTGAAGCTGAACAATAAAGCAGCGGCAAAATCATATTATACAAAAGTGCTGGAACTGCAACCGGGAAACGCCAATGCGGTTAAGATGCTGGCGCAGCTGAATTAAAACCTCACTCCCTTCCCCTCTCCAGCAAAGCTGGAGAGGGGTGCCTCTCCGCAAGATTCACTGCTGTTTATAATAATACTTTATGTTGAAGTGCCGGGTCATTGCGTAAACTATACCCAAAACTCCGCCTCAATTTTAAAATCTTGTTGCTTCGTATCTTTCAATATGTGTATGCCTGTTAAAAATGGACTCTTTGTATCGACGCGAATTTTCCTAAGTTAGCCCACCACCAACAGACTGAAATTTATGAAGCAACAAGCAGGGCAGCACCCTTCTCCACCCTGTGGAGAAGGGCCGGGGTTGAGGTCTAATTTCCAAATACTTTTTTCAGTATATCACTCACCCTTGCAGCAGGGTTACTGCGTATTTTCTTTTCTTCATCCGCTACATAAAAGAAAATACCGCTCAGCGCTCTTTCTGTTACATATGCCGGCAGATCAGAATTTACTTTATTAAAAGTGGTAGGCAGGCTGTTGTATTTGTCAACCACCAGCGACCAGTATTTTGTAGCATCCACTTTGGTCAGCGATGCGTCAATAACAGGCTTAAATGCTGCAGTAAGATTTGAAGTAGTTGCTTTTTTAAGATACGAAGTAGCAGATGTATCTGCACCTTTTAAGATACCCAGCGCATCCTGTATACTCATATTTTTAACTGCATCCACAAAAATAGGCGCGGCAGATTTGGAAGCATCTTCGGCAGCCCGGTTAAAACTAAGGATGGCATCGTCTACCAGTTTACCGGCACCAATGCTTCTCAATGCCCTTTCTACTTTTTGTGCTTCAGGCGGCATCAGCACTTTTACTGCCGCATCTTTAAAAAATCCATTGGCGGCAGATAGTTTGTCAGCGCTTTTTTTAGCGCCCAGGCTCAACGCTTCTTTTAGCCCGCTTACAATTTCATCGGTACTGAGACCGGTGCCCTTGCCACCTTTTACTGAACTGACTGCGCTGCTTACTTTACCAAATAAAGACGATTTTTTTTTTGTGGTATCCTGTGCCACAGCTGCAGTTACTGAAAACATCAAACCAACTACCAATACTTTTTTCATAGCTTTTGAATTTTTTCTATTTTATCTTTCTCTTGAATGATGCGTGTATCCATCCCGGGCCGCAGTTTCTACTTAGTCCGTCCACGTAAATCCCTCTACTTTAGGCCCGCCTGCAAAGCACTGCTGCACTTCAGGTGGGGGTACCACCAGTTTTCGCTGAACAATGTCCATCCAGGCCCCTTCTAACGTAATAACAGCCGCCAGTATTTCATCGTTTTTAAAAATCTGGTGCTGCATCGTCCAGCGGCTGCAGTCTTTCCTTGATTTTGCCAGTTGCAGATCAATGAAAACCTTGTCTGACAGTATTATCTCCTTCTTAAAAACACATTCCTCCCTGAAAATAATAGGGC
>JANPGT010000043.1:0-2297 GCA_031424135.1 Chitinophagaceae bacterium | reverse complement strand
GGCGTACTGCAACGTTATTTCGCGGGGAAAAGCGAGCTGGTGAAACTGGTGATAGATACGGATAGGCTGACCAGCCGTTATATATATGAATGGTCACCTTCTACCGCCGATACTTTTCCTCATGTGTACGGTCCCGTCAATACAGATGCGGTAACAGCTGTTGTTGCCCTTTAAAATCAGATCATGCACCGCTTTATTGTAAACGCTTCCATACAGATTTTGCCGGTAGTGCAGGACAGGCATCCCTATGAATGGGTAGACGAGGCCATTGCTGTTATACAGCAGTCTGGCATCAAATATGAGGTAGGTCCGTTTGCCACCGTGGTAGAAGGTAGTTATGAAGAAGTGATGGCGGTAGTGAACAGCGTGAACGAATATCTTTTCAGCCGTGGCTGTAATGAATGGATTTGCAGTGCGCAGGTGCAAATCAGGAGTACGGGTGATATTACGGGTGATGAGAAGACTGTGAAATTTAAATAGCTTCAAAAAACGGCGCTGTCGCTGCTAATCCGGGGAGAAACAGTAGCTGTTTTTTAAGGATAAGAAATCTGCGAATCTGCGGCCAATACATACCATCATTTCTTCTTATCCGTATTCTTAAAATCTGCAAACGGAATATCCATGGCATCGTAATAATTCTTTTCATCGGGCCATGAATAATGCCACCATTCTGTTTCAAACATTTTAAAGCCATATTTTTCCATGATGTCTTTCAGCAGCTTCCTGTTTTGCAGGGCATCAAAAGGAATATTCATAAAACTATGGTGGGCGGTATCGCTGAAATGATCAAAACCCGTAGGCATCTGCAGCTCCTTTCCATTGTGCATGTAAATAAGGGTAAGATCCGCTGCCAGTCCGCGGTTGTGCCCGCTGGCTTTTTTAGGATCTGCTACATACTTTTCATTCATCACCAGTTCCCAGAATTTTTCTGTTACAGAGTAGGGGCGGTAGGCGTCAAAAATCTTCAGCCCCATGCCTTTTTCGTTCAGCTCTTTTTGCACCTGTGCCAGTGCTTTGGCAGCCGGCAGCCGTAAAAAAGTGTACGTAGTTTTGCCGGGGTACATATTGCGGCGCATGAAATTTTTATCGGTGGCGTATCTAAGGTCGTACACTATAGTGGGTGCCAGGCTTTTAATTTCAATCATTTGTTTGTTGCTGTCTTCTTTCACGGTAGCAGCATACATATCAAAATCTTTTATTACGGGTACGCCATATTTACTGAGTGGAGGAGTGATTGCCTGTGAAAACGTTACGAAAACGCAAAGAATGAGGGCTGTTGTTAATAAAAATTGCCCGTGTTTGGGTAAATTCATTGATAAAATTTGGTTTTTTCGAAATTACAGTATCTTTTTACATAATAATATGATGAAACAACCCCCTGGCAGCTTTTTTTACCCCTGGCACCGGCATTGTTGGCTCTTATTTCTTGCCTGCTGCCTACTTAGCTGCAATAATACAGAACAAAAGCCTCCGGAAGTGGTAGTGGTTAAAATACCGGAAAAAATTGACGCCAAAGTAAAAGAGCTGGTACAATCTACCCTGCAATATGTGTCCGAAAACAAGGGGGTGCTGAACGATTCAGTAACTGTACAGCATGCTGACTGGTTGCAGACCATTTACGGAGCTGAAGACTTTCAGCCCATCTGGAGCAGCGAAGAAAAGTGGAATGCGCTGGCTGACTCGCTGTATGCATTTGTAGCGTCTTCGCGCCTGTATGGATTGTTTCCTTCTGATTATTATGCCAGCTCCCTTACCAATATCCGCAATGGTATGGCGGCAGATTCGCTGCACCGGAAGAACGCCGCTTCCTGGGCCCGGGCAGACATTATGTTTACGGCTGCTTATGTAAGTATGGCCAGGGATCTTTACCTGGGCCGGCTTAACCGTGACAGTATTACCCAGCGAAATGACTCGCTGGCGAGCGACACTTTTTTTGTTAAAAATTTTCAACAGGCGCTGGCCCAGAAAAATATACGTGCCTTTTTGGAAGAGCTGGAGCCCAAACTAAGGGGATACGCTGAATTAAAAGCCGGTATCCCTGCTTTCCTGGATTCCGCCCAATTGAAGCCCAGCACCTACGTGGTATACCCCAATAAAGATTCTGCAGCGCTGATGAAGCAGGTTGCCAGCCGCCTCACGGAACTGGGATTTGCCAGTACCACGGAGGATACCGCAGTATTCAGGAGCAATATCCGGAAATACCAGAAACAGCATACCATACCGGTGACGGGGAAAATAGGTGAAAAAACAGTTAGCAGCCTCAATAACTCCGACTGGCAGCGGTTTAAACGCATAGC
>JANPGT010000042.1:0-2342 GCA_031424135.1 Chitinophagaceae bacterium | reverse complement strand
TTTTCTTTGGGCACTTTTACATTGTCAAATACCAGTTCTCCGGTAGCACTGGCGCGTAGACTCCATTTGCCGTGGGTGGTAGGAGTAGTAAAGCCTTCCATACCACGCTCTACTATTACACCGCGCACTACACCGGCTTCGTCTTTGGCCCATACCACCGCTACCTGTGCGTAGGGTGCATTGCTGATCCACATTTTAGCGCCATTCAGCACTACATGGCTGCCGGCATCTTTTATAGTGGTAAGCATACCGCTGGGGTCGCTGCCATGATTGGGTTCTGTCAGTCCAAAACAGCCCAGCCACTCACCGCTGGCCAGTTTAGGCAGGTATTTGTGTCGCTGTGCCTCGTTACCATAAGCATAAATAGGAAACATGACCAGCGAACCTTGTACAGAAGCGGTAGAGCGTACACCACTGTCGCCGCGCTCCAGTTCCTGCATCATTAAACCGTAGCTGATATAGTCAAGCCCGCCGCCGCCATATTCAACCGGTACAGTAGGTCCAAAACAACCCAGCTCGCCAAGTTGCCGCACAATCTGCTGCGGAAATTCGGCCTTCTGGGCATAGTCTTCTATAATGGGGGAAATTTCTTTCTTTACGTAAGAGCGCACGCTTTCACGTACCATTTTTTGTTCTTCGGTGAGCAGTTCGTCCAGCTGAAAATAATCCGGGCTCTGAAACAAATCTTTTGACATGAGGCAAGTTTTAAGCTGCTTAAAAGTGATTATGGTACAGGCTTTTGTACCCTGATGTAACATCGTTGCGTCGCATTTCGTTCATCTGCAGTACTACAATTAAGCGCCGAAGCCGGATGTTCCCCGTTAACAAAGGCGAAAGTAAGAAAAAACAGCGCTAAGCGCCAAAGGGATTCGCGCAGCGCGAACAGAGAAAAAGAGATAAGGAGGTATTTCTTTACTATGTCCATGTCAAATAATATTGGCTTGGTTGCAGAAGATACCCAAGAGCAGTAACCTGCAGTCAAATTCTTCCTTCAGCCAGGCTACCGCAGTCATCTCTGTGCCCTCTTTTTCTCTGTTAGCCCTGTGCGCAAACATCCCACCATTTCTCTTCCTGCTCATGGCCTAAAATATTTTAACTTTTGGTGCAACATCTTATTTAATAGTACGACCTTATACCAAACACCGACAAAATACGCGCCTTGGAATTGACCGCCCCCATACAATACGACGAATTGGTAGAACGCTGTAAACAGGGCGATACGCTGGGTTATAGCGAATTGTACAACAAATACGCCAAAGCCATGTACAATACCAGCCTGCGTATTGTGAATAATGTGGGGGATGCGGAAGATGTACTGCAGGATGCTTTTGTGGATGCTTTTAAGCATTTAAAGGACTTCCGGTATAACAGCACTTTTGGGGCCTGGCTGAAAAGGATTGTGATTAATAAATCCATCAGCCTGTTACGCAAAAAAAAGCTGCAGCTGGTAGATATAGAAACCACCCAGGTAGCAGACCGGAGCGATTATGAGAGCGTGGATGAAACGGCCTTTCAGTACAAGGTAAATGAAGTAAGAAATGCCATTCAGCGCCTGCCAGATGGTTACCGTGCGGTAGTGAGCCTCTACCTGCTGGAAGAAATTCCACACGAAGAAATTGGCAAAATGCTGGGTATCTCGCATAACACGGTGCGCACGCAGTACCACAGGGCCAAACAAAAATTAGTCGCCATCCTAAAAGAAGGAGGATTATCATGAGCAAGCATTTAGAAGATTTTGTAAAAAACAACCGGGAAGATTTTGACAACTATGAGCCCGGCCCCGTAGTATGGCATAACATTCAGCAGCAACTGAAAAAGCCTGCCCGCAAAGAAGGCATCCTGATCAGCATGAAAACCATCCGCTGGAGTGCCGCCGCTGCCCTTATCATTTTGCTGGGTGCAGGTGCCTGGTATTATATGTCGCACAATACTGCGCCAAAACAGGACAATCTTGCCCAGGACGACAAGAAAAAGCCAGCCGCCAGCAACGACCTGCCCCTGGTAGCACGGGAGGAGCCCAAAAATGATACGCCCCCTGTAAACCAGGGACTACCCAATAAAATTAATCCGGATACAAAACTGGCTGATAACGCCGAAGCCGATAACAATGAAGAGCTGGTACATTATACCAGGCTGGTAGAACTTAAGCAAAAACAAATCAAAAGAATAGCCACAGAAGAACCGATGCTGTACCGCCAATTCGCCGGCGATTTTAACAGGCTGGACAGCACTTTTCATATACTGAAGAAACAACTTCCCGTAAATCCTAACCGCGAACAGATTTTGGAAGCCATGATTCAGAACCTGCAGTACCAGGAAGCGCTGCTCAACCAGCAATTAAA
>JANPGT010000041.1:0-1977 GCA_031424135.1 Chitinophagaceae bacterium | reverse complement strand
GAATCGATCATATACCAGGTTTCGCGGTCGTTCTGCATCTTCTGTCCTATTACACTGTAGATATGCGCCATGCTCTCTCCTACTGTGTAACTGCCAAACTCTGTAAAGATATGCGGCATGGGCACATTGCTTTTCTTACAGGCAGTTTTGATATTGCGTACAATCTCGTTGATCATAAACTGGTAGTCATAGTCAAACCCCAGTGAATGCTTGATGGGGAAACCGCCACCGATATTAATGGAATCCAGTTCGGGACAAATCTTTTTCAGCTGACAGTAAAGGTTGATGACCTTGTTCAGTTCACTCCAGTAATAAATATCATCCTTGATGCCTTTGTTCAGGAAGATATGCAGCATTTTCAGCTGGAAGCGATCTTCATTGCCCTCAATTTTATCTACATAAAATTCCAGGATATCGCGCGGGCGAAAACCCAGGCGGGAAGTATAGAAAGGGAAATTGGGCTCTTCTTCTGCGGCTACACGGATGCCGAGTTTAAAAGGCACTTTTACGGTTTTTTTATATTGCAGTAATTCTTCCTTGTTGTCCAGGATAGGAATCACGTTTTTAAACCCGGTATTTATCAGGCTGGCAATCCTGCTGGTATAGGGCTTTTGTTTGTACCCATTGCAGATAATATAGGTATCCTTGGTGATCTTTTTACGGGCGTATAGCTTTTTGATAATTTCAATATCGTAAGCATAGGACGTTTCCAGGTGAATGTCCTGCTTCAGCGCTTCTTCCACAATTAAAGAAAAATGCGAGCTCTTGGTGCAATAGCAGTAATTGTATTCGCCCGTATAGCGGTGTTTTTTGAAGGCCGTATCAAACATCTTCTTGGCTTTCTTTATCTGCATCCCGATTTTTGGGAGGTAAGAAAGTTTCATGGGCGTACCGTACTTATCAATCAGCGCCTTTATATCAAGGCCGTTAAACTGCAGGTAATCGTCTTTTACTTCAAAGCCTTCCTGCGGAAAATTAAACGTCTGTTTTACAAGGTCAAAATAGGAATTATTCATATTCATTTACTGCAACAATAATTACGGGTGAAAGATACTTTTTTAAACAGCTGGCAAAACAATAAGCCCTGCCAATCCGCTAAAACCGGGTACAAATGTAATTGTTTGACAAATTAAAGGGCGTTTTTTTTACCCTGGTGAGCACCCTACCCTGTTGGCAGCCGGCGATGCATATTATCCCTCTGTTACCAACCTCCCTGTAAGCCTTCCTTCAGCGCCTTGTGGTATTTTTGCAGATCGAAAGAATACTGGTAAGGCGATTTATGGGCAACACCCGGTTTGGCATCTTTCAGTCTTTTCAATATCTGGTAGGCCAGCATTTTGCGCTGAAAATTGCGCCGGTCCAGTTTCTTGCCCAGGATGGTTTCATATAGTTTCTGCAGTTGCGGCATAGTAAAAACCGCCGGCAACAAATTATACCCTATGGGATGGTAGTTCAGGTGCAGGCGCAGTGCTTCCAGCGCGGTATCAAGAATATGCTGGTGATCCATCATCAATGGAGGCGTCTCGCTGAGATCCCACCACTGGCAGGCTTCTGATAGTTCGTCGGGCAGTGGAATTACATGAGAGAATTCCACCAACGCATAGTAACCGATGGTGACAAAACGCTGCAGTATCCAGTGGTTGTCGTCTGCCTTTATTCCATCTTTCTTCATTGACTGCCGGTGAAGCGATGCATCAGAGCGGTCGGGTTTTCCAAATACCTGAAATTGCTGCAGGAAGAGTTTGTCAATACCGGTTCTTTCTTTCAATACCCTCACAGCGGCATCGGCAGTGTCTTCTTCCCTGAAAATGAATCCACCCGGCAGGCTCCATTTCTTGACGTGCTTCATTTTCAGCAACAGTACTTTCAGCTGACTATTGTGAAAACCGAAGATGACACAGTCTAACGACAACGAAGGCAGGAAGAGTTTTCCTCCGTCTTTCATTATTCTTTTATGATCATTGATTGTTGCCATGG
>JANPGT010000040.1:0-12128 GCA_031424135.1 Chitinophagaceae bacterium | reverse complement strand
GTACGCGGAACTTTCCATCCGTACCTGCTGCATTTTCAATGGCACTTACTTTTCCCCCAAACGTGCCAAAGCTGCCTGCAGGCCAACCGCTGAATACAATGGCCGGAAAGCCATCGAAAATAAACCTCACTTTTTGGCCTGGTGAAATAAGGGGTAAGTCCATAGGGTTGATATACATTTCCACTGCAAATTGTATTTTGTCGGGTACCATCTCTATCAGCATTTCGCCTTCCTTCAGCAATTCACCAATACCTGCTTTTTTTGCTTTCATTACCTGACCGCTTTGTGGTGCAGTAATAAAATAAAGTTTATTTCGCGCTTCGTAGCTGGCATATTGGTTTTGTAGTTTGGCCACTTCTGCAGCTGTACTTGCTGCACTGGAGATGGAACCAAACTGCTCGCCGGTGGTTTTTGCTATTTTATCAGCATAGTCCTGCTGCGCTGCATTCAGTTCAATCTGCAGGTTCAGCAATTCCTGTTTATCCTGCAGCAGCTTGTTATTGGCACTGGTCGTCTTTGCCAGGCCATTTTGATAGTTAACTTTCCGTTTTTCAAAATCAGTCAACGACAGCACCCCGCTGTCGAGCATTATTTTTGCCCCTTCAATTTGCCTTTTATAGACATTTAATTCATTGTTCAGCGCCTGTATATCGGCTTCATCTGTTCTGATTTTCAATTCCTGCTGCTGCATTTTATTTTGCAGCGACTGCATTTTTAGCTGCCTTGCCTGTTCCAGGGCCTCTAATTGCGTAACGGTAGTGCCGGCCTTATTTTTATACCCCTCTGCACTCTGTTGTTTGGCGGTAATCTGTTCCTGTGTACGCTCTAATAAACGGCTGTCAAGGTATTCAGTTTTAACTTCTTCCAGTTGCAGCAGTGTATCACCTTTTTTTACAGTATCGCCTTCTTTGATATACCATTTTACTACCCGGCCTGCCAAAACACTGTTTATCTCCTGCGGCCTTTGCTCCTGCCGCAGACCGGTGATATTGCCTTTTGCACGTATGTTCTGGGTCCATGGTAAAAACATGATCAGCATCGCCAGCAAAAGGGTGCCCAGCAACCACCGTTTGGCACTGCTGCTGCGTTGTATATGATAAATATTACGGAAGGATTGGTGATGGCTGGTGGCTGCCAGCGATTCTATATCTCCGTGTATGAAGTCGTTCATAAAAATATCAATAGTTGTTAGCAGGTCAATTGATTTTATTCAGCGTTATTACTTTATCACAATATTTTTCCAATGATTTGTCCGCGGACACAATCAGCACCGTAGCGCATTTTACTTCTTTAATATATTGGATGATATTGTATTTATAGGATGCTTCCAGGTGTTCAAACGGGTCTTCCAGCAGCAGCAGGCGGTGATGGCCCAGCAATGCACGCAGCAGCAATATGTTTTTCCTGACCGTGTTGGGAAGTTTGGTACCCAATGGCTGTAAAAATGTGTCATAGCCCTGGGCGAATTTTTGTACAAACAAGCTCAATCCTGTTTTTTCCGCCAGTTCCTGTACCCGTTCGATAGTGATCGACTCATCGCCCATGGTAATATTCTGCCATAGCGTTCCGGGAAAAATATCCTGGCTTCCCAGTATGATGCCGGTCAGCTGCCGCAAGCTGGCAATAGAATAATTGTGAAGGGGAATACCTTCTATCAAAATACTTCCGCTGTAGTTTTTAAATGCGCCGGTAAGCAAACGCAGCACGGTGGATTTGCCAGCGCCGGAAACGCCCTGCAACTGCACCATTGCACCTTTTGCTGCTGTAAAACTGAGTGCCTCCAGCACCCTGGGTTGATTGGCATAGGCGAAGCTGACGTTTTCAAAGCTTACTGAAACGCCTTCGTGGGTATCCGCCAGTAAAAAACTGCCGCTTTTCTCTTTGGCTGCTTCTGTCACAGTGCTTAATTTCTCCAGTGATACCAACGCATCATACACTGTATCCAGGTTGGTAATAATTTTTTCAATAGACCCAATGATGGCAATTATTACAATATCGGCTGCTATAAACTGGCCTACATTGATTTGCTGATCTACCAGCAGGTATGCACCCAGGATAAGCATTGCCCCGGTAATAATAATCTTGAATGAAACAAGGCTCCAGAACTGGCCCAGCAGTACTTTAAAATAGGTGGTGCGCGACTGCAGGTAATTATTCAGCAATTCATCAGTTTTACGGATATGCAGAGAGGTGGCTTTGGCATACTTGAACGACTTAATGGTTCTGGCAATTTCCTGCAGCCAGGCTACCAGTTCATATTTAAAACCACTGGCTGCCAGTGCGCTTGAAAGTCCCCGGGGAGAGGTGAAGTAAAGTAACGCTGCAATGATCAGCAATAACAGCAATCCAAATGCAATAAAGAAGGGGTGGTAAAAAGCCAGCAAAATAATCCCCAGCAGCACCTGCACCACTGCAGCCGGCAAATCTGTTACCAGCTTGTCTATGCCTTTTTGAAGCGATATGGTATCAAAAAAGCGGTTCACCATTTCAGGCAGGTATACCCTGTCAAGCTTTTCAATATCCAGCTGTGGTAACCTGTCGGCATACTCCATTGAATAACGGGCAAAAAGTTTTTGTTTCACTTTCTCAAGAATCTGCAACTGCCTTATCTGTAACAATCCATTAATAAAAACACCTGCTACTACCAGGCAAATCAATACGGTGATAGAGGTAGAAATGCTGCCGGCCAGTACAAAGCTTACAATAGACTGAATGCCCAGCGGCAGCGACAATTGCACCAGTCCTGCAAAGATGGCCAGGAAGTAAATCATGCCAATGTCTTTTCCGTCCAGCAGCAGAAGTTGGTGCAGCCTGCCAATAGCATTTTGTAAAGAGAAATTATCAGCCGGCATAGTTTATCGTTTAAGTTAATGGGCGGGCAGTGCCAACCCGGCAAGGCACAAAATTATAATATTGCTTGTATAAAAAATAGTAATACTATTAATAAAAATTGTATAGCTTTGTTAAATGACAGTTTTGCATTAGCACACTGCCTTAAATTCGCTTTCCATGCAACTGGACTTTAAAATAAAAATGAACGAAAAGTTGTACCTGCGCGACCCGGAGGGTACAGAGATTGGGAAGGAAATTCTTCGGCATACAGTAAAAATGATGGCTGAAATAGGGTACGGGCAGTTCACTTTTAAGAAGCTTGCGGTAGCCATTAACAGCACAGAGGCCACTGTTTACCGCTATTTTGAAAATAAACACAAACTGTTGATTTACCTGGTTGACTGGTACTGGGCGTTTACTGAATTTCAATTGCTGTTTAAGACAGAACACCTTGTCGGTCATCGCGATAAGATTAATATGGCCATTGACATTCTGGTGCTGCAGGAAGACACGGCCTCTGTATTCTCCCACCTTCGACCAGCATGCACGGTGCGAAATAGCCATTGCAGAAGGAAGTAAAACTTATCTGTCAAGAGAAGTGGATACAAATAACAAGGAAATGCTCTATAAGCCGTATAAAGATTTATGTGGCCGGATAGCAGACCTGCCGCGCCTCAGCGATTTTTCAAAAAAGAAAATCCTAAAGACATAAAAGTTTTTTTAACAGGGTTGGTATTTGGTGCGCTTGACGCAAAAGTGTAGCAGCCATGGCTGGTTTTATTGAGTGATAAAATGTTCAATTTGTTGGTGTCAGCCTGCATTATTGGGCAATGCCGGCCGCACCAATTCTTTCATGGCGGTATATTCAAGAATAAATTTGCCGGGTAGTTTTTTTTGCGAGGCCAGCAGCATGGCGGTAGCCACATCGGCCGCCTGGATAGCTTTATATTTTTTTGTACTGCCCAACAGCAACAGCGAGAAGAACCGCATGATTATTTTTCCCATTATTTCACCCGGCCTCGCTTCTTTGCGGTTACCCAGTAAAATGGAAGGGCGCATAATGTACACCGTTGGTATGGATTGCCTTAATACGGCCGTCTCTGTTTCGCCTTTTAAAGCCAGGTAAAAATTGCCGCTGCCGGCACTGGCACCCACTGAAGAAACCAGCAGGAATTGTGGAATGGCCTGCTCTGCACAAAATTTTGCTGCCCTGGCGGGAATATCAAAATCAACCTTGCGGTAGGCGGCTTTATCGCTGTTTACTTTTTTCTGGGTGGTGCCCACACAACAGAACAGTACATCTGCCGGCGTCACCGCCTGCCTGAAAGCAGCCTCGTCTTCAAAATTAATCAGGCAGGTCTCCAGTTTTGGATCCTGCAGGTTCAGCGGATGGCGGGCAATTACTTTTACCGCCGAGAATGCAGCATTGTCCAATAGTTTTTCCAGTAATAAGCCACCAATTAAGCCCGAGGCGCCAACCAGGATTGCTCTCATATTTTTGTGTATTTTGCCTGTTGAACACAGACGCATGCAAATTCAGGAAAATATACCACTAAAAGCATTTAATACTTTTGGAATAGCAGCCAGTGCAGCTTATTTCGCAGCCTTTTCCACTATTGCCGACCTGCAAAGCCTGCCGGCTCCCGGCTCCCGGCTACCGACTGTTATTCTCGGTGGGGGCAGTAATATCCTGCTCACTGGTAACGTCAATGGATGGGTGCTGAAAAACGATATAAAAGGCATCGAAATAATCCGTGAAGACAACGACTTTGTCTATGTAAAGGCGGGAGCGGGCGAACCCTGGCACCCATTTGTATTGTATTGTATTAATCACAGCTGGGGCGGCGTTGAAAACCTGGCGCTGATACCGGGTAATATTGGCGCAAGTCCCATGCAGAATATCGGCGCCTACGGGGTGGAGCTCAAGGATGTATTTCATGAGCTGGAAGCCTATCACCTGCAGGAGGGGCAGCTGGTAAAATTTGGACTGGCCGACTGTGATTTTGGCTACCGTGAAAGTGTTTTTAAGCGAAAGCTGCGCAACCAGTTTGCCATCGTAACGGTTACCTATAAACTCAGGAAGAAGCCGGTTTTTAATACCAGTTATGGCGCCATTGCACAGGAGCTGGAAATGGCGGGGGTGCAGCAGCTCTCGCTGAAGGCCATTGCTGATGCCGTCATCCGGATCCGTTCCTCTAAATTGCCGAATCCCGCAGAGATTGGAAATGCCGGCAGCTTTTTTAAGAACCCGCAGGTAGACGGGCAGGTATTTCAATTACTGAAGGAAAAATTTCCCGGCATAGTGGGCTATGCGCAGGACGGAGGTATGGTGAAACTGGCCGCCGGTTGGTTGATTGAGCAATGCGGTTGGAAGGGCTACCGAAAGGGAGATGCGGGTTGCCATGCAAAGCAGGCGCTTGTATTGGTGAACTATGGCAATGCTACAGGCCGCGAGATATATGATATAAGCACCGCCATCCTGCAAAGTGTACAGGAGAAATTTGGAGTGGAGCTGGAACGGGAAGTAAATATTATTTGAGGGAATTGCTGATTGCGGGACGTTGCGATTTTGGGATTTACACGAGCCAACCTCCCAGGCGATTGTCTGTGCAAACAGAACATCAGTTGAACAGAAACATCCAGCAAAACTCGCCGTTGTCAGTATCCCAATCATGAATGCAGAACAGGATCCGCCGAGTCCCGCACGGAGATTCTATATATGAATGGATGGTTGCGTTGCGGAGACATCGACGGGGAAGGGCTCATTTGCGAATATTACTGATGACGGGATTTTGTGATTTGCCGCAAATAAAAAAGGGATTTTGAGTTGTATGAACAAACCTCAAAATCCCCCTGAAAAAATCAACAATACTGTGCTAATACTATTTTGTCAACTGACTAACCGGCCAGTGAACCCGTCAACTATTTCGCCGGCTCCACGCTTGCCCAGTTTTCACCTCTTTTAATGCGTAAAATCTGTGTATCGGTGATTTTGAATTTCTTCACCAGGGTTTTTATTTTTTTGCCTTCATTCAGCAATTTCTTCAATTCCTTCACTTTGTCAACCGTAAGTTTTGCGCCCCGCGGATGGTCTTTATAGATGGTTACCCGGTCTCTTTTCTCCGCAATTACATAGGGGCTTGATTGCTGGTGTTTGTAATTTTCTTCGGGCGTCATCCATTTAAGGTTATTGGCCTTATTGTTCATCTTGTCGTAGTCAATATGCCCAACAACGGTATGCTTCGGAGATTTTGCCTTGCAGAAATAATCTGCTACCAGGCGGTGAATCAGCGAATGATAGTGCATGGTCCTGTCTTTAATATCCTGCTGCCTTGCTTTTCTCAGCACCGCTTTCATGTTTTTGATGGTAACCGTAGCTTCAGCAATTTCTGCCTTCAGTTTTTTGGCAGCCGGATCGGTTTTCTTCTTTTTCAGCAGCGCATGTTTCTTTGCATTGATCTTCACCTGGAAGTCGAGTATCTGCTGGTGTTTGGCGCCCAGTACTTCTTTTGTTTTTTTGTCTTTTGGCTTATACAATTTTAACCGTATAATACGGTAGCCGTTGATGGTAGAGCCCTGCAGCAGCTCGCCGTCAGAAAACTTATTATAAGCCTTCAGGCGGCCTAAGTTAGAAACCTGCAACTGATAGTCATTGGTGAACTTGAAGTCGAACGTAACTTCTTTCCATTTTTCTCCCGGAAGATTTGTAATCATGGTGGTTTTTAAAAAGTGTAACGCCGGATGGCAAACTATTACAGATACCTGGGATAAGGCTGGATAAGGAGGAGGATAAGGCCTAGGAGACGATTAGATTGTAAAGATAAGGGTTTTCACCTATGGAATGATATTCTTGTATATTTAAAAAAAGAATATTTGTGAAAGCAATTTAGGCAAATCTGACATCTAATGCAAACATATTGCCCGGTAAATTAATAGTTGCCAGGGCCAGGGTTGGCCGCTGGCGGGTGCTGCGGGGTATTGCCGTGGCTGTTTTTTTATGGCGTCAATCCGCGTTGCAGCTGTCGGAACGCATTGCCCAGTTGGGCGGTAATATCGCCTGCAGTCATTGCCTCCTGAGAGGCGGCAGCGGCTGCGTAATCGCCTGCCAGTCCATGCAGGTATACGCCCAGCAGGGCAGCCTGTTCCGGAGGGTATTGCTGCGCCAGCAATGCCGTTAAAACGCCGGTTAACACATCACCGCTACCACCCGTGGCCATGCCGGGGTTGCCGGTGCTATTAAAAAAGCCATTGCCTCCGGGCATGCCAATAAAAGTGCGGTGACCCTTTAATACAATTATCAATTGCAGTTCCTGCGCTTTTTGCTGGGCCAGGCGCATGCGGGCAAAGTCATTGCCACTCTTTCCAAATAGGCGATCAAACTCGGTGGGGTGGGGGGTAAGGATAGAAAAATGGGCAATTTTTTCCAGCAGTCCCGGGTGCTTTGCCAGGGTATTCAATGCATCGGCATCCAGTACCATGGGTTTTGTACAGCCGGAAAAAAGCGCTTCCAGTAATTGTTCATGGCTGTTGTAAGCGCCAATGCCGGGACCAATGCCTACTGCTTCATAGTTGGCCAAATCAGGTAATTCGGCTATGTAGTGATCGCCTTTTACCGTTTTGCTCATGGCTTCCGGCGATGCTATCTGCATGATATTGTAGCCGCAGGTGGGAATATAGCAGGTAAGCTTGCCCACGCCCGCCCGCAGGCAGGCATTGGCGGCCAGGGTAGCTGCTCCCATAAATCCATAGCTGCCCGCCACCAGGGCTGCATGCCCGTAGACGCCTTTATGACTGAAGTTTTGCCTTGGCCGGTACATGGTTTTAATCATTTCTTCTTCTACCAGCGATGCTTCATAGCGGAGACCGGTCAAATAATTGCCGAGTAGTCCGATGTCAAGCACATGCACATGACCAGTACAGGGTTCGTTTTCGGCCATCAAAAAGGCCATTTTCAGACATTGGAAAGTAAGGGTATGCAGCGGTTTTATGATTGGATACCCTGCCGAAGTATTATCCGCCAGCAAACCGCTGGGCATATCTATGCTGATAACAGGGTTGGTAAATGTGTTGATGGCGGCCACCAGTGCTGCAGGCAGGCCTTCCAGCGGCCGGTTAAGGCCGGTACCAAAAAGGGCATCAATAATGGTATGGTTTTTTGCAACTGTTGGAAAGTGTTCGGCCGACTGTACATAAGAAATCACTACGTCTGTTTCGTGCAGGCGTGCCAGGTTGGTCTGAAAATCCGGCGTACCCATTTGTCCCAGTTCAATAATACTCACGGCCACCTTAATGCCCTTGCCGGATAGCAGGCGGGCAATTGCCAGTCCATCGCCTCCGTTATTACCCTTGCCGCAAAAAACATGAAATGGTTGGTGACCAAAGCCGTTCTGCAGCAGCCATTGCAGGCTGCGTGTAGCGGCTGTTTCCATTAAATCTATGGAGCTGATAGGTTTGTTACGAATGGTGTAAGCGTCCCAATCGTGCATCTGGCTGGCGGATAAAATAACCATTGGTTGAAGTTAAGGAATTAGGGATTCGAGATCGGGAATAGGGAATCAGGAATTTGGTCCCGATGCATCAGGAGGGCGATCAGCCGGGTCGCCCTTTTACGCAGCTGCAAAAAATGGAACCCGCAAGGGGCGGCCCAGCTTGGCATCCGTGCATTTTGTTCCAACCAGCAAAAAACTCCGCACGACTATCAGGAACTCACTCTTTCACAAACAATTGTAAAAACAGCTGCAGGCCGTTTTTAATTACTGTTTGAACATCCGCAATTGGAATTTGTGAATTTTCAACTGGAATTTTGGAATTAGCAATTACTGTTTGCGAATCTGCAAATGCTGTTGGGAGAATTTCAACCGCGATTTAAAAATTTGCAATTGCTATTTGGAAAATTTCAATTGCTTTTGGGGAAATTTCAATTGCGGTTTGGCTTTTGGCAATTGCGGTTTGGAAATTGGCAATTGCTAATTGCAAATGTTCCGATGTTTTTCACCCATGTTTGTGTGAAATTGGTTCATGTTTGCGTGAATTGGTTGCATGTTCTACTGTGTTATGCGCATGTTTGAATGAAATTTGTGCATGTTTTCGTGAATTGGCTGCATGTTTTACTGTTTCATGCACATGTTTGAATGAACCGGATACATGTTTGCGTGTTTTGCGGGCATGTCTGAATGAAGTGGGCGCTGTCTGAATTAGGATGTATAGGATTTGAGGATGAATGGATGCTTTTAATGCAGAATGGGAGTGTAAATTAAACTGTGTCAAGGTGTTTGGTGAAAAAAGATCTTTGAAAATCCGGGCAAAAAATGGCTTATTTGCGCACTGCTTATGTACGGACTAACAGACCAGGAAGGGAGCATCATCTGAACAGCCGTGGATGCATGGTGCGCCTATTGAATAATGTAGCAAAAGTGGAAATAATATATAACAGCGGGTTGGTGTAAAGAAAAAAGCGCTTTCGCGGTACAGCCCAATACCCAATTGCTAATCCCCAATTCCATGAACACGTAATTACCGCTTGCGTGCTGCCTTATTCTCTGGCTCACCGCCACCGGTAGACGTACTTTCCATTTCTTCGCTGTTGCCGTTTTTCTGGAGATAGTTACCAAAAATATCTGCCGCGTGTTTGCTGGCATAGATGCGGCGATTGAATTTATTGCCCAGTACAATGATGGTAGCTTTTTCGTCTACCAGGCGGATAAATGCCGTATTGTTACCATGCCACCAGCCGTTGTGGTAAAGTAATTTTTTGCCATTGTCCAGGAAAGTCATGCGCCATCCCAGCCCGTAATTGCGTTTGCCCTGTTTTTCAAAACTGTAACCGGCAAAGGCAGAATCGAGGGTAGCCTGCTTAAACATGCGGCCACTGTAGAGGGCCTGGTCCCATTTCAGCATATCACGTACGGTACTGTATACATTTTTATCGCCGTATACCGCATCAAGGAACTCCAGCCGGAAAGGGCGGTTATTGTATTCATAAGAGTTCATGGCCCTGGCTGTATCCTTCAGTGAAAATACATAGGTGTCTTTCATAGAAAGCGGTGTAAAGAAAACCTGGTTCAGGAAAGCCTGGTAAGACTGCCCGCTTACTTTTTCAATGATAAGTGCCAGCAAAGCATAATTGGTATTGCAGTAGCTGAAATGTTTGCCGGAAGGAAATTCCAGCGGGGGCTTCATCATGTACAAAGAAGTGAGTACATCTATATTGTTCACCATTTTGTGCTTGTCCCAGCCGTTCAGCTCCAGGTAATGCACATAATTGGGAAGACCGCTCCTGTGGTTCAGCAGCATCTTAACAGTAATATCGCGGTAAGGAAAATTAGGAAAATATTTACCCAGGGAGTCTTCAATGCCCAGCCTTCCTTCTTCCCATAATTTTAACACGGCCATGGCAGTAAATGTCTTGGAAACAGATGCCAGGTGAAAAGCGCTGTTGATGCTTAAAGAGTCTTTTCTGTCGCGGGGATTGGTAAAGCCGGCGTATTTCTCATACACTATATTGCCATCTTTGGCTACCAGGATACTGCCGTTGAAGGCGCCCCGGCTCAGCAGCAGGGAATCAAAAAAACTGCTGCAGGCGTTGTTATAATGTCGGAGTTTTTCTTTTGAGAGGGCCACGGTGGGTGCTGCATTGTAGGCGTCTGCTACAACTGCAGGCGCTGCCGCGGATTGGCTTTTAACACCCTGGTTACAGGCTGTTAAAAGGCAGCATGCTGCCAAAACGGGTATAATGGTTTTTATAAGGAACATTGTGTTACACAGGTTAGTGAATCTCCTATAACAAATATAGTGCTATACTTTAATATAATGCTAACAGCCGTTTTTTATTGTATGATGTGAATAAAGGATATTTGCCGTTTAACAGCATCACCCCCTAATACATGGCAACAGAAAAAAAATCAACGAGCTATCCAAAAGAGAAAATTAACATCTTGTTTTTAGAAAATATCAGCGATGCCGCCGTAAAACATTTCAAAGACGCAGGTTATTCATCTGTCAGAAAACTGGGCGGGGCACTCTCTGAAGAACAACTGATAAAAGAAATCAAAGATGTGCACCTTCTGGGCATCCGCTCCAAAACGCAGATCACTAAAAATATATTGGATGCGGCCAAAAAATTGCAGGCCATCGGCTGTTTTTGCATAGGTGTAAACCAGGTAGACCTAAAAAGCGCCCGCCAGAACGGTGTGGTGGTATTTAACGCACCCTACAGCAATACCCGTAGCGTAGCAGAACTGGTAATTGGCCTTTCCATCATGCTGATTCGCCGTATACCCGATAAAAACACGGCAGCCCACCAGGGCGTCTGGAACAAGGAAGCCAAAGGCAGTTATGAACTACGTGGTAAAACCCTGGGTATTATTGGCTATGGTAATATCGGTTCGCAGGTGAGTGTGCTGGCAGAGGGACTGGGTATGAAGGTCATCTTTTATGATACCGTTACCAAATTACCGTTGGGTAACGCCGTAGCGAAAAAAAGCCTGAAAGACCTGCTCAGCCAGAGTGATATTGTTACCCTGCACGTGCCGGAAACTTCGCAGACCAAAAACCTGATCAATAAAACCAATATCAGGAATTTTAAAAAAGGCGGTATACTTATTAATTACGCCCGCGGCGAAGTAGTAGAGTTGGATGCCCTGGCCAAAGCCATCAAAGAAGGTCATATTTCCGGCGCTGCCATTGATGTATTTCCGTGGGAGCCTGAAAAGAACGGAGATAGTTTTCAATCGCCCCTGCAGAACCTGCCCAACGTGATTTTGACCCCTCATATTGGCGGGTCTACCGAGGAGGCGCAGATGAATATTGGCGAAGACGTCAGCAATAAAATGTTCCAGTACCTGGAGATGGGCAGCAGTACCGGTTCTCATACCATACCTTCGCTGAGCCTGCCGCCGCAGGAAGGCACCCACCGCATCCTGCATATTCATAACAATGTACCCGGGGTGCTGTCGGCCATTAATACGGCGCTTTCGCAACACCATATCAATATACTGGCACAGTATTTAAAAACAAATGATGAAGTGGGCTACGTGGTGCTGGATGTGGACAAGAAACTAAGCAACCAGGCCCTGCAGCTGCTGAAAGAATTGAAGGATACGATTAAAGTAAGGTTGTTATACTAGTATTTAGTACTGAGTATTTAGTATTGAGACGAAACGGCAATGATAAATATTGATACCTCAAAATTGTTGTCAGCAGAAATCCGGAAGTCTGAATACTGAGTACTGTATACTAAAAATCTGCTACAATGAATGAGACGATAAAAAATTTAGAAGAAGCCCTTTCCTTATCAC
>JANPGT010000039.1:0-6195 GCA_031424135.1 Chitinophagaceae bacterium | reverse complement strand
ATGC
Organism: Chitinophagaceae bacterium; assembly: GCA_031424135.1. Classification (GTDB taxonomy): domain Bacteria; phylum Bacteroidota; class Bacteroidia; order Chitinophagales; family Chitinophagaceae; genus JACMLD01. Next base: position 6,191 of record JANPGT010000039.1, on the reverse strand, counting down.
CGGTCAGTAAAACACCTATGGCTGCTGGTGCCGGCAGGTTTGCCTGCCGGGGGTCAAAACAAACCACTTCTTTGTCAGTTGATGTGAGCCACCGGCCGGATTTCAGCGGTCGGAAACTGCATTGGGAAAAAGCAGCATTAATACGGCCTTCTTCCGGTTTTATTTTCAGGAGTTTTTTGGCGGCGACCTGGTAATGGTACAATGAATAGTTGGTAGTAAACCATATTGAACTGTCATTGGATTTTTTTATGGCGTATACAGACTCTTCATCGACTGCTGCAAGTGAAGGGTCACGGAAAAACTTTTTTGTTACCGTATTAAAAAAGAATATGCCTGCATTTTTTGTTCCTGTCACCAGCAGGCTGTCATTCATTACGCATAAGCCATGCAATTTATTAATACCCCCCGGGAATAAAGTACTCACCGGTGAAAAGCGGCCTGCGACCTGCATGCTGGCAGCATCGGTTTCCACCAATCCGTTTTCAGTGGTTGCCCAAAGTTTTCCCATATGGAGCAGTAATTGCAGGACTGGCACCTGGTTGGTGCTGTCAGCTGAACTGACAAATCGTTTTTGGTTGGTATCCCATTTGACGATACGTCCATTGTGCAGGCCAAAAAAAACGTTGCCGGTTTTATCCGCGGCAAGGCAGCGGACGGTACTGTTCATCAATGCCGGTGGCCGGCTGATATCCCATGTTTTTTTTAAAGGATAATAATGATACAGGTAACCATGCTGCGCACCTATCCAAACAGTTCCATCGGCCGCTTCCTGCCCATCCCAGGTCATATTATATTGATAGGGGCCCTGAGGGTGTATCACCGCTTTTCGTCGCAACAAACTGTCGTACAAACAGGTTCCCCCACCCCAGGTGGTAACCAGGATATCTCCATTGCTGAGCCCCAGTGCTGAGGTGATTTCAAAATCAGGCAAAGCATTTTTGTCCTGTTTCCTGGCACTGATGGTTTGAAAATATTGCCGGTAAGGATGAAAGATATCGATACCCTTGTCAGTACCCAGCCAGAGATTGCCTTCGCGGTCTTCCGTTATGCAGTGAATGCTGTAATTGTAGTCGATACCGTCGCCGGGAGCTCCCTTTGCAGGTACCGGTAAAAACGTTTGCAGGCTGCTGTCAAACCTTAAAAGTCCGGCATGATTGGTGCCCGCCCAAATTGCTCCACGGCTATCCTGCAAAAGGCAGATGGCAATACTGGTTCCACTGTTGGTATCAGTTATACCGGTTGACCTGGCAATGGCCGTAACGGTATAAGTTTTTGACCTGCCCGTAGCGGATTCAAAGTATACCAGCCGCCCATCCCAGGTACTGAGCCAATAATTGCCATTTTTATCTGGCAGCAACACCGACATTGATTTCTCCAGGGAACTTGCTTTTAAAAAACGCAGTAAAGGATGCTGCAATGGATTATCATCCGTTGAATAAACCCGCCTGCGCAAACTGTCAAACAGCAGGTTGGACCCTGCACATATCCATGATTCACCCGGCCTTCCCCGTACAACTGGGTTCCCTGTCTGTATGGTATTGTTGGGCACTATTATAGTGCCCTTATTTTCGGAGGCGGATTCAGCAGCAGGCAGGTAATAGGCGAAGTCGCCCAGGAAATAAGGGCGGTTGTGACCGTCCCTGTACTCAGTAAAAGCAAACTGTTTATTGCTGCGCAGCGCGGCTGCCGTAAAGGTTGCTATCGTATTCCTGCTTTTATCAAGCCGGAACAGTTCCCGGCAGGTAAACCAAACAGCAGCTTTGTCGCCAGTATAAATATTTGCCGGCACTATACCGCTGCTCAGGGCACCGATGCCTTTCTGAAAATTTACAAACCGGATGCCGTCATAGCGTTGCAATCCATTTTCGCTGCCAATCCATATATAGCCGGCATCGTCCTGGGCAATTGCGTACACAGCATTGTGCAGCAATCCATTTTTCTGGTCCAGGTGACGGAAAACAGAAAGGTTCAATGGTTGCGCTGCTGTCAGGCCGCAAATACCCAATGCACATACAACAGTTAGCAGGCGTAGCATTCTCAAATTTAATTTAATTTAAAATAAGGCAAAGAATGATGCACTACTTTTACCTGCTGAACATAAGGGGATGGAAGATGGAAAGCCTTACGGATAAATTCTTATGCCGATGCCCTTTATTCGTTAACCGTCACATCGATGGTTGTTATGTAGTTTTTCAAAAGCCCGCTACCGCAAAATATTACCTTGCTTACACCGCAGTTTGATTTTCCTGACATTACTGAGATCATCCAGGGGATTGCCTTCCAGGGCCAGAAAGCTGGCTTCATACCCTTGCGCCAGCCGTCCAATTTTCCGGGCAGGAAAAATTGTTGCTGGCGTATTTTCTGTCCACATTTTTAACAGCGTAGCATTGTCGAAAACACCCAACCTGTGCAGTAATTCAAATTCTTCAACCGAAGAGTCGCCGGGGTTATCACTTCCTATGGCGATACTTACACCATTGTCACGCAGCAGTTCCAGGTTAATACGCTGAATTTCTAATAATATTTCAAGCTTATCCTTGGGGACAATATTTGGTGGTAATGATAAAACAGCTGAACAGGTGGTAACCACCAAAACACCATGTTGCGCGGCCAAACGGGCGTCCTCTTTTCCAATAGGCTGCAGCCCGGTAAGTGGTAAATGATTTATTTCATCTACACCGGCGGTCACAGCTACATGAAAATCAAATGCATTGTTAACATGGGTTGATACACGTAAAGCCGCGGCATGCGCCCTGGCGACAATGTCGGGAAGCCATTCAGGGTTGAGGCCGGACTGGCCATAAAATGCTTTGTTCCCTTTTCGGTGGCTGTATTCATCTGAATGCCATAAAACGGTTTTTATAAAATCCGGCCGCTGCCGGAGCGCCTCCTTCCATTTATGATCTAATTCTTCTTTGCTGTCAATAGTAAAAAAGCGCTGGCCGTTCAGTGAGTCTACCGACCCGGTGGCATAGCCAAACTTAAGCCATACCTCTTCTGCCAGGGCATAAGGATGCCCTCCTGTACAGGTGAAGCTGGCACCCTGCGACATGGCAACATCTATTGAACCCGGTGTATTTAAACCCAGTTGCTGCTGTTCTTCTTTGCCCAGGTAAAAATTACCGGGCAGCTTTACATAAAGTACACCATCACGCAGGTATTTCTCAATGGATTTCCGGTTATTACAATTGCCCCCATTTATATTGTGATTATGGGCTTCGGCAAATGGTGGAACAATATACAATCCATTCAGGTCAATTATGGTATCAATGCGTTGGGGCTTTGTTGAGGTAAAGTATCCATCAACGCAGTAAAAAGTTGCATCTACAAATCCCCTGCCGTTAAACCAATGCCCGTTCAGCAGCGCTGAATTAAGCGAACTGTTTGACTGGCCAGCACAAACCAGTACGGCACCGGTCGCACTTAATATAAGGACAAAAAGGAATCGTGCCAATAGCTGCGGGACTTTCATAATAATAATAATAATAATTGGAGCAAGCTATACATAAGCGCTAAAGAAAACAGAAGACTTTATTGAACGGGGCCTTTTTTTATTTTCCGGGACCTCCTGTGCTGTATCAGGTCAAACCTCAGGCTGCATCACCTGGAACGGCTATGTCTATACGCAGATTATTTTTCAGTAGGTAGTATAAATTATTCTGCAACACGCGAAACTGCAGTACCTATCCAACTTCCACCAAATTTTATCCGGCCACCAGGCCAGGCGTTCATTCAATAATAAAAACAGCCCATAAAATAAAGTTAGGTAGGCCTGTATTCATCAGCAAATTACCTTGAAAAAAAATTAACAAGCGCATCCGGCATCGCTCAAGCGCCTCAATAATTCCGGCAAATCCATTCATTTCTTTCGACTGGTAAACAGGCAAATACAATCTGTTCATCGGTATATGGCGAAACATTCAAAAACAATTAAATGAAACAAATTTTACCAGTATTTCATTTGCAACCTCTTAAACAATTATTCTTTCGCTTTTTTTTCGTGTACTTGGGAATCGGACTGTTGTGTCTGCTATATATAAATTTTTACAATCACCTTCAAGATTTCATCATTACCACCAAATCGATTTTACTCTTTTTGGTAACCATGCCCTTTATGACTTTATTTTTATTGCATATAAATTGCAGACAGAGGCTTAAAAAAATAAATGAAACCGAAGACCTGGATATTATTATTGAAAAATATACCAGTTTTTACAAAGACAGGTTGATTGTCTATACCATTTCAATTTTAATAAGCGCGTTGCTTTTCATGTTGACTTTTAAATACATATACCCCTGTATTTATTTGTTTCAAATAGTGCTGGTATTCGGTTTTTACCCATCGAAATGGCAAATAAACCAGGATTTGAATGGCCGGCATTTTATATATCTCTAATATTACCAATAAGACTCGCTGAACAGGTTTCCGGGAACCGGTAGTTCATGGCGATGGCTATTGGGGATAATTCAATATTTTCTTTCCGTCCAACCTAATCTCTCTTCTCCGAAGGAATTCAAAATGCAGGCTTGCCGTTCCATTTTCACCTTCAGTGAAAACCGCTTCCGTATTCATCCCTGCAAATGAAAGATTGCCACGATAGGACAGTGCCCCCCAAATCTGTCCATTAATTTTGTAGAAAAGAAAATCTCCCTCCGGGTAAAATGCCATATAAGTACCATCGCTCATTTTATAAATGCCGTTTATTTTCCGAAAAAGTATTTCGTCCACACGCTGCACCCTGCCCAATACGATATCAAACCCAATCCCGTATTCCTTTTCCTTCATTCGCTTCACCGGCAATATGCGTTTACCGGCAAGGACAGATGTAGTGCTGGGATCCGACTGGAGGAGTTGATCTCCCTGGAAGTATACCTGTGTGATCAGGTCCTGCTGTTTTGGCGCCGTAATGCGGAAATGAATATGCGCTGGGCGGTACACCTTTCTTGTTTCGTCGGTGGGTTCTGGCGGAGGCTGCATGGTGATAAAATGATACCTGCCCCTGTTGTCTGTTTTTGTGTGGCCCCTGTAATTGAAGGCGGCGGACAGATTATCATAAAATCCATCGGGCTCGCATTGCCAGATTTCAACATTGCAACCGGGTACCGGCTTTTTACCATCCTCCTGGTAAATGGTGCCAGACAGGTGGAGAATATCTCCGCCGTAGTCCGGCGGGTTTAGATTCGTCCTCGAGGGTGCACCAGGCCTGTAAAATGGACCCAATATATCGGTCGTTGTAGGACTATCTCCAACATAATTTTCGCCGTTCCAGCGAATGTTTCCAAATACTGCAAGTCCCAGCACGGTCAGGCCTGATTGTGTTATAAACGTTTTTCTTTGCATAACAGTTGGTTACTGGTTGGTATTAATCCAAGGTTTATTCCTGCAGGTACCTTTCGTTTTTTCAGTCGCCATCACACCGGTTGTTTTTATCTGATCAAAAAGTGGTAGCTCGCTTACTGCAATACCTATGTTAGTAGCCGTTATTACTGTCAGTTAAGAAAGAGGTCAATAGCTGTATAAATGTTTCAGGTTTTTGATAAACCGCGATATGGTCACCAGGTAAGCTACCAGCCTTTGCCTTTGTGAATTCCTTAGTTAACAGTTCATCTACAACTGTATTGGGTGTTATTGTATTTGTTCCGGTTATAATAAGTACGGGTTTTTGAAAAGCATGCAATTTTGCAAAATCAATTTTATAATCAGGTACCACCGCCAGTCCCCGTAACCGGTCTTTTTGTTGTAACCATTTTGGCCACATCAGATGCTTACGAATGTCACAAGTGTCACAGTTCGACAATAAACGCCTGAAGCCTGCAATCATTTCCTCAGTGATGGTGGCCTGCGGTGTAAACTGCCTGGTAAGCGCATCAATTTCATTCATTTTTACGGAATACTTTCCTTTGACTTTCGCGATATCATACAATGGGGCCTCAACGAGAATGAGTGATTTAATTCGTTCCGGGTGGTTCATCGCAAAATCAAACGCAATTACGCCACCGTAGGAGTGACCAACTAAAATTACTGGCCTGGTGATATGAAGAGAGTCAAGTGTGAACAATACAGCCTCACTCTCTGAATTTACTGAATAGTCGGTGGGCAGTGTCCACCCTTCATTGGCGTATTGGACATTGAACTGTTGCATGCGAATTACAGTAAACGAATCCCCTAATAATTTTGCATGAGGTCCAAA
>JANPGT010000038.1:0-3371 GCA_031424135.1 Chitinophagaceae bacterium | reverse complement strand
GGCTTTTTCCATACAAACAGCTTCGCCCGTGCTGGGCAACCTGAATTCAGGTTTACAATTGTATTATTTAAAGGAAAAGAAACCTGCGCTGTTTAAAAAAATACATGCTTCACTGCACCTGCCGCAGTACATGAGTTACCTGGTTACCGGCTGGATGTATTCAGATATCACCAGCATCGGCTGCCATACCGGGCTGTGGAATTTTATAGAAAACCATTACCACCAGTGGTTGCAGCAGGAGGGCATTATTGATAAACTATCACCTATTTTCCCATCGGACCAGCTGATAACCACTAACTGGCAGGGTAAACCGATATTGTGCGGCGCCGGTCTGCACGACAGCTCCGCAGCTTTGATTCCTTACCTGTCCGGTTTCAGCGAGCCTTTTGTTTTAATATCTACGGGTACCTGGTGCATCAGCCTGAATCCGTTTAACCAGACTTCATTAACGGCAGAGGAACTGCAGCAGGATTGCCTCTGCTATATGGAATACCGTGGCAAACCCATTAAGGCTTCACGCTTGTTTGCTGGTTTTGAGCACGAGCAGCAGGTAAAAAGACTCGCGGTCCATTTTAAGGTGCCGGAGAATGAGTATAAAAAGGTAGTGTTTGATGCAGTGCTGGTGAAACAGCTGACCGTTGCAGCAAAAAAAGCACCCACGGAACCTGGTCCTATGATGCAGGAATCTGCTTTTGGAAAAAGAGCACTTTCTGTATACGGTACCTACAGCGAAGCATACCACCAGCTTATCCTGGATATTATGACCCTGCAGGTGATTTCTACCCGGCTGGTGCTGAAGAATGGTATTGTAAGTAAAATTTTTGTAGATGGTGGTTTTGGGAAGAATCCCATATACATGCAATTGCTGGCAGCAGCCTTCCCGCAAATGCAGGTATATGCGGCGTCGGTGGCACAGGCTTCCGCCATGGGTGCCGCGCTGGCCGTGCATCCTTACTGGAACAAAAATAATTTCCCTGCAGGTTTAATCGAATTGAAACATTATACCGATATTGAGGCTATTGAAATATGACTGTTGGATTATTTATACCTTGTTATGTAGACCAGTTTTATCCCCAGGTGGCCATTGCTTCACTGCAATTATTGGAAAAGTTGGGCTGCAAGGTGGCTTATCCTTTTGGCCAAACCTGCTGCGGCCAGCCCATGGCCAATTCGGGATACGAGCACCTGGCGCAATCCTGTAATCATTTATTTGTAGACAATTTTGCCGCATACGATTATATTGTTTGTCCCTCGGGAAGTTGCACGCTGCACATCAAAGATCACCTGCACGACGATAAAAATGAAACGGCTGCCAGTGCTATCCGCGGCAAAGTGTATGAGCTTACCGAATTTCTGACAGATATACTGCAGGTCAAAAATATTACAGCCAGCTTCCCGCATAAAGTGGGGATGCACCAGAGCTGCCATGGGCAGCGTGGCCTGCATATTTCACAAATGACGGAATTAGTAGCGCCAGCTTTTTCAAAACCACTGCAATTGCTGCAAATGGTAAAAGACCTGCAGGTCATTCACCTCAGCAGGAATGATGAATGCTGCGGTTTTGGCGGCACCTTCTGCGTAGCGGAAGAAGCTGTATCGGTGAAGATGGGGAAGGACAGGGTAGCAGACCACCTGCAGCATGAAGCGGAGTATATTACCGGCGTAGATATGAGTTGCCTGATGCACATGGAAGGCATTTTGAAGCGGCAGCACAAAGCGGTGAAAGTGATACATATTGCGGAGATATTGAATCGTGAGGCGTGAGAAGAATGGTGAGACGTCAGGCGTGAGTCGTGAGACCTGAGTCGTCAGTATCCATGCCATGCATGGGACCTGTGTAAGATCAGGCAGTGTAGCTTGAAGTCTCACGACTGAGGATATCTTAGCGAAAGCCTCACGTCTCACGTCTGACGATTCACGACAGCAACCGTCAGCTCAAATAAATTGCAGCAACTATGAATGAAAGTACGCTTACACATTCCGAATTGTCTGACCAGTTTAATGCCGATGAGGCAAGGGTAAACTGGCATGATGAAACATTGTGGTGGGTGCGGCAGAAAAGAGACAAAGCTGCGTGGACCCTGCCGGAATGGGAGCAGTTGCGCGAGGCGGCTTCCCAAATCAAACTTAACACGCTTTCCAACCTGAATGAATACCTGAAAGAATTTGAAAAGAACGCACAGAAAAACGGCATCATTGTGCACTGGGCGCAGGATGCCAAAGAGCACAATGCCATTGTACACAGCATACTGCAGAAACATAAGGTAACACAGATTGTGAAGAGCAAGTCGATGCTCACGGAGGAATGTCATTTAAATGATTACCTGGCAGAGCAGGGCATAGAAGTAATTGATACAGACCTGGGAGAACGCATTGTGCAGCTGGCAGGAGAAGCGCCCAGCCATATTGTATTGCCCTGTATCCATAAAAAGAAAGAAGAGATAGGCGAGATATTTCATGAGCACCTGGGTACGCCCAAAGGCAATGCAGACCCGCAGTTTTTAACCAATGCGGCACGCCTGCACCTGCGCGAGAAATTTCTGACCCGGCGCATTGCCATTACCGGTGTAAACTTTGCCGTGGCCGAAACAGGCGAGATAGTAGTTTGCACCAATGAAGGCAATGCCGATATGGGTGCGCACCTTGCCGATGTACACATTGCCTGTATGGGCATAGAAAAAATTATTCCACAAAGAAAACACCTGGGCGTATTTCTGCGCCTGCTGGCAAGAAGCGCTACCGGACAGCCCATTACTACTTATTCAAGTCATTTTGGACAGCCGCAGCCGGGCCAGGAAATGCATATTGTGCTGGTAGATAATGAGCGCAGTACACAACTGGGCCGCGAAGATTTCCGTAATTCATTAAAGTGCATCCGTTGCGGCGCCTGCATGAATACATGCCCGGTGTACCGCAGAAGCGGTGGTCATAGTTATCATACCGCTATTGCTGGTCCCATTGGCGCTATACTGGCGCCCAACCTTGATATGAAGCAGCATGCAGATCTGCCTTTTGCTTCCACTTTGTGTGGTTCCTGCAGCAATGTATGCCCGGTAAAAATTGATATTCATACCCAGTTATACAAGTGGCGGCAGGTAATTACCCAGGAAGGATATTCCCCCGCTTCAAAAACTGCAGCTATGAAAGTAATGGCAGCTACTCTATCAAAACCTGCCTTGTACCGCAGGGCGGGCAAAGCCGGAAGATGGGTGATGCGCCATATGCCGTGGATAGTAAATAATAAACTGAACCTTTGGTATAAACAACGCGAAATGCCGGAAGCGCCGAAAGAATCTTTTGGGGAGTGGTATAGTAAGAACAGGAAGGCGTGAGGCGTGAGGCGTGAGGCGTGAGGCGTGAGGCGTGAGGCG
>JANPGT010000037.1:0-1922 GCA_031424135.1 Chitinophagaceae bacterium | reverse complement strand
TGCTTTGTCTGCTGCATCCGCTGTGTCCTGTTTGCGGGCCAGGGCAATGGTGATGGTCTTCAGTACTTTTTCATTTTTTTCAATGGCAAGGGCGGCTGCCAGTACCTGCCTGGTTAACTGCAATAATTCTTCCCTCCGCTGGTCAGCAGCTGTCTTGTCTTCTGAAGAGATCCATTCTTTGGGAAAGTTCTGTATAATAGCACCCAGTTTTACAGCAGATGCGGCACGTAATACCGGTTCTGCAGCCGCCAGTTCCTGTATAATTTTCTGGTAGGTTTCGTCAATACTTTTGCGCAGCTCAAAATTCAGTTTGGATTTTGTAATGGCTTTCTGCGTTACCAGGTAGCCGCCCACGGCACCGCCCACTGTAACAAACAGGGCTACCAGTTTTAGCCAGAAAAGGCTTCCCTCTGTATCACTCCTGATATGCCTTATTTCTGCTGCCAGTTTATATATCTCTGCTTCCGATTTACTATTCTTCAAAAAATCAGCGTCCTTGCCGCTGGAGTCGGGCATTGTAAACGCACTGAATTCAGAAAAGTACTGAACAGAAAACGAAGTGATGGCCATCAATAAAAGAACGGCAATAATGATAAGAAGTATATTCCGTTCATTCAGCTGTATTGTTTTGCCTGATCGCATTTTTGGGGTTTTTTCCATTTTTATAATTTGTAAGTGCGGCGGCTATCGCTCATAAACTTGCAGGTAGTATAATTATTAATATCAATGTGTATCCAGCTGCGGCCCGCTTCCCTGATTTTTTTAACGGCATCCGCAGTTCCGGCTCTTCCGCCGCTATTATCTCCATTCCAAACTGCAATCACTATTGCAGATCTTTCAAGCACCCATTGCATGGCTTCGTAATACGCGTCCACTGATCGCCCGGTGAAGGGCAGTATCGTTTTTTGTGTAGCCGACAGCTGCAGTTGCTGGTAAGTGGTACGTGCCTTTTCATTTTGAAAATCATTTTCATACCCGGTAAAAGGAATCACTATTTCCAGCGGTATATTCAGCGCAAGGGCTGTAGCCGCAAAAATGGAGTCTGCGCCTTCTGCTATGGCGGAATAGGCTGTAATTTTCCCCTGCTCCGCCTGTAGCTCCTTCAACAGGCCATGGCATTGCTTTGCCACAAAATCCGCGGCTGTTGGCTGCAAAAAACGGTGACCAACAATTCCTACACCTGTCATAGCCTGTTTTTAGAATTACGCTTTTTTTGTTCCCCGCCTGATGTCATTCAGGTTAATACCGGTTACCCGTATCCGCATTTTAGCGGATCGGGCTGCCGGTTCATTGTTCTGGTATTGCTGCTGCGCCTGGTCTGCGTTCTTTTCTACCCGCTGCTCAATCTGGGTCTTGCTGTTAACACCAATCTTTGCCAGCATATTGGCGATGGTGTTCATATAACCCGATAGCATTTTTTGTTCTTCTTCAGTGGAATACAAACCGGTCAGTCTTACTTTGCTGGCTGGCTGTGCTTTCAGTAAACCGCTTACCTGCTGTATGATCTGCTGGCCCGTGGCATCGGTATATCCCTTTTGATCCAGTTCTATATAACCAAATTCTCTTTCTGTTTGATTTGAAACCACAGGCGGCAGATCCCCTTTGTTGGCCCCCTGACCCGGATCCGTCTTTCCACAATTCGCAGCATAATCCTGCTTTCCCGCATTCACACCCATCTCGCCAGATTTCTTAAAGTCTTCACAGGCGCGGGTAATATCCTTTAGAAAATAAAAACACTTTCCGCGGAAATAAATACAGAGCGGCACCTGCCTTTTCATTTCGGACGAATTGATATTGATGACCCTGTTATAATCCGGTATGGCGTCTGCATATCTTTTCAGGCTGTATTTTATGCTGGCTTTTCGGTACCACGACAACCCGTCTTTTGCATTGAGGGCAATGGCTGCGTTGTATTCTTTGAG
>JANPGT010000036.1:0-17994 GCA_031424135.1 Chitinophagaceae bacterium | reverse complement strand
AGTTGCTGCCCTGGCTGACTGCTGCAATCCTGGTCAGTATAAGGAAAAGCATTGTAAGGTACTGATCCCTGCTTCGTCATAAATTCCATGGCCCTTTGTATATAGGAACCCTGGCAACCATCCAGTCCAATCTGGTTGTATAAAAAAGATGGACTGAATTTAACGCTTTCGCCCGCCTGGCCGGTGCGCGCAGATTCCAATATAGACCGGGCTGCGTAAGCGCTGCTCCAGGCTACACAACTACCCTGGGCCCCCTGGTTGCCTACTGCGGGTGCATACTTTTGCAGGTTGGCACTTTCGGGCAAAGGGTTTTTGGTATTGTCTTCGGTTAATGGTTCATAAATACTGGCCTTTTCAAATTGTTTGGGATCCAGGAAACCCCCGGTTGCCAGCCCCCCTATTTTATCCAGCACGCCGCCCCCTATATTACAGTTGCCCCTGCCGAACATAAAATAGGCAATACCGCCCACTACCAGTAAAAGAATGCCCAGTTTACTGCGGAACAATCCCAAAAGTAAAGGAAGCAGGTTCAGTAATCCGCCGCCGCCTGAGAAACCACCGCCACCCCTGCCGCCACCTCCCCCTCCGTCATTATTATCGTAACTGGATTGTTCTTCCGGCTGATCGTCGGTCATTCTTATGGGCATAGTGAAGTAGTTTACAGTTTATGAATACAATACAAGTTAAGTAAAAGGTTTAAAACAAGCTGACGGTATCAGATGAAAAAACCAGGGGCATCGTTGCAGGCAAAAAACATTTCGGGCTTACCCACCCGCAAAAACTACCGCAAAGTAGTATTGCAGGGGCAGGCAGGTGTTTTAACTTGCACACATAAAAATTATTCTATGCCTGTAAAAAAGAAAAAAGCAGCTGTAAAAGCAAAAAAAGCAGCCCCTAAGAAAGCGCCTGTAGCCAGTAAGAAATCAGCCCCTGCCAAAGCGCCACTGCCCTTGCCTGTAAAGAAAAAATACACTGTATATATTGAAAGTGCCGCCTTCTTTCCGCCCAACAGCGCCGATGGCTATGTAGACCTGTTCCAGGATGGCAGGCGCACCGCAGTAGCAGGCAAATCACTGTCAACCGCCATTGTAATACCGGTAGGAGCGGTACTGAAATCCATTTCTATCCATTACACCAATTCTACCCCTAATACAGTGCTTTCTTTTTTCCTGCGCAAGCATGCCGACAGGCACTCACCCTCCGGCGAAATTGAAATGTCTTTCATCAACCTGCCGCCTGCCCTGTTGCCACCCGACAACTATCTAACGGTTACGGATACCAGTTTCCCGGATGCGGGCGTCATCAAAGACAGGTTCCTGCATTATATTGAAATACCCGGTACCGGCGATTTTGGCGCTGGTGGCAAATTTACTGTAAGGGGCGTCAGCTACACGTATAACTTTTAGCAGACTCTACAACCGGTTTATAATAAAACTGCCCGGGAAATTATTACCCGGGCAGTTTTATTGTAAATTACAGTATCGTCTTTAGCTACAGCACTTCTATTACATTGTGCAGTAAATCGTCCATATTGTCTCTTCTACGAATGACCTGTGCCTTGCCCTCTTTAACCAGTACTTCCGCGGGTTTAAAGCGGCTGTTATAGTTAGACGCCATCTCAAATCCGTAGGCGCCTGCATTTCTAAAAACAAGGTAATCCCCTTCACGCACTTCATTCAGTGTCCTGTCTTCTGCAAAGGTGTCTGTCTCGCAGATATTACCCACCACTGTATATTTTCTTTCCGGACCAGCGGGGTTGGAAATATTATCAATAGCATGGTAGGCACCATAAAACATGGGCCTGATTAAGTGGTTGAGACCTGTATCTACGCCGGCAAATGTTGTGGCGCCCGATTCCTTTATCACATTTACTTTTGTAACAAAGTAACCAGCCTCGCTTACCAGGAATTTACCAGGCTCAAACCATACCTGCATATGGCGTTTGTATTTTTCTTCGAACCATTCCATTTCTTCCGCCACTTTTTTTCCCAGCAGCGCAATATCAGTACCCTCTTCGCCCGGCTTGTAGGGCACTTTAAAGCCGCCGCCAAAATCAAACACCTTCAATTCAGGAAATTTTTCTGCGATGCCAAATAATACCTCGATGCCTTTTGCAAATACTTCCACATCCTTTATTTCGCTGCCGGTATGAATGTGCAGGGCATGAATCTTTAATTGGGTTTGTTCTACAATAGCAAGCACTTTATCCATCTGTTCAAGCGGTATTCCAAACTTGCTTTTCTCGTGACCGGTAGAAATCTTCAGGTTGCCGCCTGCCATAATATTAGGCCGCAGGCGGATGCCTACCGGGTAGCTATGACCGAATTTTTTACCGAATTTCTCCAGGTTAGACAAGCTGTCAATATTAATATTTACACCCAGCTGTTGCGCAGCTTCAATTTCTGAAAAGGCGATGTTATTGGAGGTATAGAGAATGTTTTTGCGGTCGAAGCCGGCTTTTACCGCCAGCATTACTTCATTGACAGAGCTGCAGTCAATATTACAGCCAATACTTTTTACATAGCGTAAAACATTCAGGTTGGTAAGCGCCTTACAGGCATAAAAGAAACGGGTGTCTGAAGTTTTAAATGCTGACTGCAATTGCGTATACTGCTCTTTTATTCTTTCTGCATGGTAAACGTATACGGGGGTGCCAAATTCGCCGGCAATTGCCGATAATGCTGATGGTGATAATTGTGCTGCCATAATGTGCGAATATAAGGCAAGTAGTATATAGTATAAAGTATCTGGTCTGCAGACCCGGTACCAGCGCGGCTATAAGGCTGTTGTTACATAGAAGAAGCGCCACAACTTCAGGTTGGACGCTTCTTGCAAATATGGTAAGTGTTCAGGTAATATCAGTCCTGCTTATCTTCTTTTTTTTCTTCTTCATCGCCGCCGGCATCTTCATCATTTTCAGTTTCTTCCTGCGTTTCAGCCGCTGCTTCGGCAGACGACTCTTCTATTTCCTCCTCTTCAGATGCGGTCATTTCTTCAATAGCCGATTCTTCTTCCGCTTCGGTAGCCGCCATAATCACTGTTTCATCTTCAACCGCAGTAATCAATTCACCGTCGGGTGTAACCGCTAAAAACGCGGCAGTTTCTTCTTCCAGTATAATGTCAACAACGGCATCGGTTTCCTCCGCAGCCTGTCCATCCCCGGAGGGTGCGCCGTTATTAAGGTAGGTGGCTTCTACCGCCTGGTCTGCCAGTATCTCTTTAATTTTTGGCAGATCTTCTGCTGAATTGATACCGAAATAGTCCATAAACGATTTGGACGTGGTATAAATAAGTGGTTTACCCGGCATATTTTCATTGCGCCCTGTTATTATCACCAGTTCTTTTTCCAGCAAACGCTGCACGGCATAGTCGCAGTTAACACCGCGGATGGCTTCAATCTCGCTTTTGGTAATAGGTTGTTTGTAGGCAATAATAGCAAGGGTTTCCAGCGCAGCGGAAGAAAGTCTTTTTAAAAATTTATCGCCGTTCAGCTGTGCAATGGTTTTATGGTAGTCCTTCTTGGTGAGGAACTGCCAACCACCGCCGCTCTGCCTTATTTCAAAAGGGTAAAATTCGCTGTTGTACTTCTCTATAATACCTTCTATGGCCGACTCTACCTGGTCAAGCACAATCTTGTCTTCCATAAAGCCAAAGGCGTTATTGATCACCTCTGTTATCTCCAGTGAAGTCATGGCCTTATCGCTGGCAAAAATAACCGCTTCTATATGTGGTATAATACTTCCTATTTCCATGGCACTGTCCCTTATTGGTTAGAGGGCAAATCTAAACTTTACAGGTTGTTCGGGTAAGCAGGTAAGGGGGGAATTATCCACAACTTACCAATGAAAAATAGAGATAATGTGAGAAATATGAAAATGTGGTAAATGTGAAAAAGACCAGCTAACGGGCCCGTCATTTTAAAGCAAGACGAGACAGAAATACCGGCAAATAAATCCCATAATCCTTATACCCAGTAAATCCCGGTCCAGACAATAAAAAACCCTTCCGGCATGGAAGGGCTTCAATTTATTAAACATTGGCATTCTTCATTTTCACATCAGCACATTTCCACATTATTCCTACCCCTGCAGTGCAGCGGCACCACTCACAATCTCTGTAAGCTCGGTAGTAATGGCCGCCTGACGGGCGCGGTTGTATGATATCTTCAGGCTCTTTAATAATTCGTTGGCGTTTTCACTGGCCTTGTCCATAGCCGTCATACGGGCGCCATGTTCAGAAGCATTGGCATCCAGCACAGCTTTGAACAACTGGGTGTTCAATATCTTCGGCATCAGTTCTGCAATGATTTCTTCTTTGGAAGGCTCGAAAATAAAATCATTCTTTTTATTGGCGGCACCGGCTACTGCGGGCGCCTTTGGAATAGGCAGGAAACGTTCTACAGAAAAACGCTGGGTAGCAGCATTTTTAAACTCGCTGTACACCAGTTCCACCACATCAAACTCCTTATTTTCAAATGCTTTAACAGCTGCCTGGGCACATGCCTGCACATTTTCGAAACTCAGGTTCAGGAATATGTCTTTATACGTAGCATCTGCATGGTAATTGCCCTTTATAAAAAACTCGTATCCTTTTTTACCAATATTCCATATATGCACATTGCCTTTTGCCTGCTGTGCAGCGTAATTTTCAGCAATGCTAAGCTTGGTTAATTTAACTACGTTAGAATTATACGCACCTGCCAATCCACGGTCACTGGTAATTACAATAAACAACACTTTTTCCACCGGGCGCTGCACCGAAAGAGAACCGCCTGCGCCGCTGTCAGCATCGCTCACAATATTGCTGAGCATTTCCTGCAGTTTGCGGGCATAGGGACGCATTTGGGTAATGGCATCCTGCGCACGGCGTAATTTGGCAGCACTTACCATTTTCATGGCTTTGGTGATCTGCTGCGTACTCTGTACAGATTTAATCCTGTTGCGAACCTCTTTTAATGCACCGCTCATATCAGTTGATGGATTGATGGGTTGATTTGTAGAGACAGGGCCTTCCCCGTCAGTATCCTTTTCAGGCCGCAAAGGTATAGGAATGACCGTAAAATTCAAACGTGTTTTTTGCGCTGGAGAAACCATGGAGGCAGAGAGAAAGGGAGAAACACAGAGGATCTCAGTATTTGCCTTTGCCAGGCCTTCCGAAAAGGTTACAGGGTAATAATTACCCCCGTTTAATTCTGTACCCCTGCAACTCCGCGTTTCAAAAGGTCATATCACCACTCTCATACCCAGGCTGTTAGGCGCCAGCTGCACGGCATCCAGCAGTTTCATCAACTTTTTTCCATGGTGATTATGGGTGCTGAACATCACCGCATCAAAAAGAAGCAAAAAAGCCCCCTGCATTACAATACTTTTTCCATAGCCCTTGTATTTGTCTGCATTTGAACGGCTATTGCCTTTTTCAATGGTCCAGGCACCGGCCGCAATATAGGCCAGGTCCAACCCCGCATTAAAGGCAAAAGTCTTTTCCGTAGCCGACTGGCCTTTTATGGAAGCAGCCAATGATGGGCCGGTGCCGCTTTTGCGGGCACCAATATAGCCGGGCAGCGCCACCAGCAGGTTAACAGATCCCCATATAATATTCATCTGGTGAAAATATTTTGCCTCGCCGGTGCTGGCAGACTGGCCAATAACGCCGGAAATGATACTGGCCGCAGACCAGCCACCCAGCACCACAAAGCCCTTTTTATTGATGGCAAAACGCTCCCCGTTAAATTCCTGCAGATTTACCTGCGATTGACCGGGTAAGGCTGCCAGCAACTGGATCAGCAGTATACCTGAAATAAGTTGTTTCATATTGATTCAAATTACGACAAAAACCTGCCATTGGTTTACTGCCCGACAGTTCTGGTTAGCCCGTGTAAGGTCTTGTTAATCAAAAACACCCGGCTTTTGAACTACCGGCCGAATGCTTACCTTTGCAGCCCCCGCTAAAAGCGGGGCAGGCGCTGTCAATTTGGCCATAGCAGCTTTTTTGCACCATATTTGACAACGAAAGTCCCGGATATTCTAAAATAACCTTTTAACCAGTGATTTATGATGGGTTTTATTTCGAAACTTTTTGGTGGTAATAAATCGGAGAAAGACGTCAAGTTGATTCAGCCTGTAGTGGTACAGATAAACGAATTTTTTGCCGCTTACCAATCCCTTACCAATGATCAGCTGCGCGCAAAAACAGTTGAGTTTAAAGATCGTATCAAACAACATTTAACTGAAATTGATGCAGATATTGCCAGGCTGAAGCAGGAAGCTGAAGCCATGCCCGTAGCCGAAATGCAGAACCGCGATGCCGCCTACCAGCAAATTGATACACTGGTAAAGGATCGCGATAAAAAAATTGAAGAAGTTTTAAAAGAAATACTGCCCGAAGCCTTTGCCGTAGTAAAAGAAACGGCCCGCCGCTTTAAAGAAAATACAGAAATAGTGGCCACCGCCACTGAGCTGGATAAAAACCTGGCTTTAAAAAAAGACTATATACGTGTCGAAGGCGAAAACGCCACTTATAAAAACAGCTGGCCTGCCGGCGGCGGCACCGTTACCTGGAACATGGTGCATTACGATGTGCAGCTGATTGGTGGCGCCGTACTGCATTCAGGAAAAATTTCTGAAATGGCTACCGGTGAAGGTAAAACGCTGGTATCTACCCTTCCTGCCTACCTGAACGCATTGGCCGGCGAAGGTGTACACATTGTTACCGTGAATGATTACCTGGCCCGCCGCGACAGCGAATGGAACGGAACTATTTTTGAATGGCTGGGACTTACTGTAGACTGTATAGACAAACACCAGCCCAACAGCGAAGAACGCCGCCAGGCATACCATGCTGATATTACCTACGGCACCAATAATGAATTCGGCTTCGACTACCTGCGTGATAACATGGTACATACCCCCGATGAAATGGTGCAGCGCAAACACCATTATGCCATGGTGGATGAGGTGGACAGTGTATTGATTGATGATGCAAGAACGCCCCTGATCATCTCCGGACCGGTACCCAAGGGCGACGATCAGCAATACCACATTTTAAAACCACGCGTACTTCAGTTGTTTGAAGCACAGCGGCAGGTAACCAATAAATTTTTAATTGAAGCAAAAAAGAAATTTGCTGAAGGCAATGATGACCCCAAAGACGGCGGACTTGCACTGATGCGTGCATGGCGCGGTTTACCCAAGAACAGTGCACTGATTAAATTTACCAGCGAACCGGGCATCAAAGTAAAACTGCAGAAAACAGAAAACTACTACCTGGCAGATCAGCAAAAAGAAATGCCCAAAGTAGATGCAGAACTTTTTTTTAATATAGATGAAAAAAATAACCAGGTAGATCTAACGGATAAGGGCCTTGCCATGATCACCAAAAGCGGTGAAGACCCCGAATTCTTTGTACTGCCGGATATTTCACTCAGGCTGGCAGAACTGGATAAGGATACCCTGATGGACCCCGATGAGAAGCTGCACAAAAAGGAAGCTATCCTGAATGAGTATGCTATTAAAGCAGACCGCATCCATACCGTACAGCAATTATTGAAAGCCTATACCCTGTTTGACAAGGATATTGAATACGTGGTGATTGACGGACAGGTAAAAATTGTAGATGAACAAACCGGCCGTATCATGGATGGACGCCGCTACAGCGATGGATTGCACCAGGCCATTGAAGCCAAAGAAAATGTGAAGATTGAAGCAGCTACACAAACCTATGCCACCATTACCCTGCAGAATTATTTCCGTATGTACCACAAACTGGCGGGTATGACGGGTACGGCAGAAACAGAAGCAGCTGAGTTATGGGACATCTACAAGCTGGATGTGGTAAATATTCCTACCAACGTACAGGCCATTCGTATAGACAACCAGGATTTGGTATACAAAACCAAACGCGAAAAATACGGCGCTGTTATAGACGAAATAGAAAGACTGCGCAATGCAGGCCGCCCCGTACTGGTAGGTACCACTTCTGTGGAAGTAAGTGAACTGCTGAGCAAGATGCTGAACGGCAAAAAGATTCCGCACAATGTACTAAACGCAAAACAACATGCCCGTGAAGCACAGGTGGTAGCAGAAGCCGGTTTGGCAGGCGACATTACTATTGCTACCAATATGGCGGGTCGTGGTACAGATATTAAACTGGGGCCAGGTGTAAAAGAAGCAGGCGGACTGGCCATTGTGGGTACAGAACGCCATGAGAGCCGCCGTGTAGACAGGCAGTTGCGTGGCCGTTCCGGACGGCAGGGAGACCCCGGTACCACACAGTTTTATGTGTCGCTGGAAGATGAGCTGATGCGTTTGTTTGGCAGTGAACGTATTGCCGGCCTGATGGACAGGTTTGGCTACAAGGAAGGTGAAGTCATCCAGCACAGCATGATTACCAAATCGATTGAGCGCGCACAGAAAAAAGTAGAGGAAAATAATTTCGGCATCCGCAAACGCCTGCTGGAGTACGATGATGTAATGAACAAGCAGCGCAAGGTGGTATACGAAAAACGTAACCACGCATTGTTTGGAGAAAGGCTGGCGCTTGATTTGGATAATTCATTCTATACCGTATCAGAAGGCCTGGTAAACTCTTTCCGCGAGCAGGAAGATTTTGAAGGATTTAAACTGGCAGTGATTGTAAACTTTGGAATGGATACTTCTATTACCAAAGAAGAACTGGAAAGAGGCAATGCCAATGAAGTATCTGAGAAATTATACCAGGAAGCCATCACTAATTACCAGCATAAAATGGGTGAACTGGCTACCCATTCAATACCGGTGTTTAAAAATATCCGCAACACCCAGGGCAATCATATAGAAAATGTGGTAGTGCCTTTCAGCGATGGCCGCAAAGGCGTACAGGTATTGGCCAACATGCAGAAAACACTGAACAGCGAGGGTAAGGAACTGGTAAATTCATTGGAAAAAACCATTACCCTGGTAATTATAGATGATGCCTGGAAGGAACACCTGCGCAGGATGGACGATCTGAAGCAAAGTGTGCAGACCGCATACCTGGAACAGAAAGACCCGCTGGTGATCTATAAAGTGGAAGCTTTTGATATCTTTCGCCAGATGGACAGCGAAGTAAACAAAGACATCGTAAGCTTCCTTTCGCATTGCGCTATTCCGATGGAGCAGAACAATCCTGCCCCCATTAAAGAAGGACGTGAACAAAAAACAGATATGAGCCGCCTGTCTGCCAACAAGGAAGCTATTGATGCAGCAGGTGAAGAATACGGCGCCAATGAAAAAGACTATTACGATCCATCAGGTGCTGGTGTAAAACAGGAGCCGGTGAAAGTAGGACCTAAAGTAGGGCGTAATGATCCTTGTCCCTGCGGCAGTGGCAAGAAGTTCAAAAATTGTCATGGAAAAGACGCCTGATTGAGTCGGGAGTCATTAGTCAGTAGTCAGCCGCTATAAAATAGTCAAAAGCATTCACGAAAGTGGGTGCTTTTTTATTTTATAGTGTGCCCGCCAAACGGAAATATGAAGTAGTTGATCAGGCTATGCGAAGCGGCGGTAAGCAGGCATCTATTACTTCAATTCCCTGCAAAATTGCATTAGCTCCAGCAAATCTTCCAGGCGGTTAAAATTGGTATGGCGGGCTTTTAGAAAATCTTTCAATGCTGCTTCCTGTTTGTTAAAATGCTGCAGAATGTATTGCCTGTCTGCCCTGGTAAAATGGCCATAGATATCTCCAAAAAAATAAATTTCTCTTGAAGTAACAGTAATCTTATCATCTCCGCCAACATTATACATTTGGCCATTGCCATTGTAGAAACGATACTTTCTTACACCCTCCTGCGGACGCGTAATACCGTAGGCGCCAATATCGCGCTGCTGTTGTGCCGCCAACACCTGCCTATAAGCCAGCAATATGCCATCCGCCGCAACAGTGTCTATGGTTTGCAGGTATCCCTTGTTATAGAAAAATCTGCTGCCGTTAAGATTAATAAAACTTACTGTGGCCGGGTCGGCCACCGAAAGCGTATCTCCCCTGTCACTGATAAAATGCATTTCATCCAATGAGATATTAAAGTTGAGTTTGGCTGCTGAAGCAATACCATTCCGGAAAACAACGGAACCTTCATTAAATGCAGGGAAACGGTAAACGCCTTTTTCAGGCAAAAACTGCCTTATCTCCGGAGGCTTTACCTGAGCCTGTAAACAGTTACCCACTATCAGGAAGCCGCAGCATAGTAAAACCCATAAACGGACAGGCATAGAAAAATATTTTAGGTGCAATCGTACAAAACATCCAAAGGCAGAAGGTACAACAAGATTTCAATTAACCGGTGCGTTTTCCGTACTACGACCACTTATAGCAACGGCTGCGTTTGTAAATTGACTACATTTAGTACCACATTATTTGCTCACCTTAATTTCTTCCGTCATGAAAAACAGCAGAAGGCGTTTTTTAAAAACAACCGGCATCAGCACATTGGGTATCGGCCTCTTGCCCACATTTGGACCAATAAATAATTTATTTGCTACCCCCATTGTATCAGGCCTCCCACGCTCCAGTCCTGAATTGCAGGGTGTACTGTCAAAAGGCATACGCCAGTTTGTGGCAGCAGCCAGTACTTCCGGCCTTGGCTGGCACAGTTTTATGCTGCTGCGCCATGGGCATGTAATTGCAGAAGCCTGGTGGAAGCCCTTTGATTCCCGCTATACGCACACATTGTATTCATTGTCTAAAAGCTTTACCAGTACCGCCATTGGACTGCTTGTGAAGGAGGGTAAATTAAACATAGAAGACAAAGTGACTTCTTTCTTTCCTGACAATCTTCCTGCAACACCTGATAATAACCTGCAGCAGATGAAAGTAAAGCACCTGCTCACCATGAACACGGGTCACGCAGAAGATACCATGCCCAAATTCAGGGCATCGGCCAATGAATGGACAAAAACCTTTTTAGCGCAACCCGTTGCTTTTGAACCCGGCACACACTTCCTGTATAATACCGGCGCTACCTATATGCTGGGTGCCATTCTTTATAAAATAACCGGGAAAACCCTGGAAGCATATTTAGCACCCCGGCTGTTTCACCCATTGGAGATTAAAGGGTATGACTGGGAAAAATCGCCGCAGGGATTGAACACCGCCGGCTATGGTCTGCGGGTAAAGACAGAAGACATTGCCAAATTTGGGCAGCTGTATTTACAAAAAGGCAAATGGAATGGCAAGGAAATACTACCAGAAAGCTGGGTAAATGAAGCCACCAGTTACCAAACAAAATCGCAGGAAGGCAATGGCGATTGGTCGCAGGGATATGGCTACCAGTTCTGGCGCTGTAAGCCCGGGTTTTACAGGGGCGACGGCGCTTATGGACAATTTTGTATTGTAATGCCGGAGCAGGATGCAGTGCTGGCCATTACCAGTGAAAGCTGGGATATGCAAAAGTCTATGACTACTGTATGGGAAAACTTATTGCCCGCTATTCAGGGTGGAACATTGCCCGAAAACAAAGAAGATCTCACTGTATTAAGCACTGAATTGAAAGCCTTGTCATTGCCGGTGGTAAAAGGAAATATCACGTCAGCTTCAGCTCCGAAATACCATGACAAGAAATTTATGCTGGAAAGCAATGATTTTTCGGCAACAGGCCTGTTCTTTTTATTTTCAGGGGAATCATGCAGACTGACCATCACTACCCCGCAAAAAAACACCATGCTGCAATTTGGCTGGGAAAGCTGGTTAACGAACGAAGACAACGCCGTTTATGTTTTTAAAGTGCCGGGCCGTATTCATATGCCTTCGAAAATGGCGGGCACGGCCACCTGGATAAATGAAAATACTTTGCAGCTGAATGCACGTTTTGTGGACGCAATGCATGGAGATACCATCACCTGCGTATTCGATAATAACAAACTGACTGTCTCATTCCTGAACAGCGTATCTGAACATTCAAAAACTGATCTGGAAAAAAGGCTGCCACTGGCCGGAAAAATAGCATAACCAAAATAACCCGCATACATGCAATCCGCTGTGTTACCAGCACCTGCTAATATGCGCTATAGAGATACAGGTAATTGGTCCTGGCTTTTGTGAAACCAGACTGGCTTTTCATCATTCCATTCTCCATTATAATTGATAAATAATTCTTCCCCGGCTTTAATGGCGCGCATCGTTTTAATGGTAATAGTCTGTGCATCAAAATCCATTTCATAGTCGCAGTTGGATGCGTAGGAATGATTGTACATAGGCACGTAACCCAGGGCCATACAACACTCCGCCTGTTCAGGGCCCCATTCAAAAATATAATCATGCAGCAGGGTTTGGTCCAGCTTCAGGCGGTCGGCCCCGCTCATTACAATCACCGGAGCTATTTCAATGATGCTGTCTGTGGCAATAGCAGCATCTGTAAAAACACCCCGCCCCATACTGTCTGTGGGCGCTATAAAAAGAAAAGGTTGTATCATTTTCTGCCGGTTAATTATTGTACGGTCAGCAATTTACGTTAGCCTTAGTCAATTTGGATAAACAGCTGAAATTTGTTCCCCAATTTGCAATTAACAATTGCCCGTTTAAATACAAGAAACGGTAAATTTGACGCATGAGTGCAGATTTTGAAGAAAGCTCTATGGAAGAGCAATTCCTGGAAGTAGTACAAAGCGACGATGTACTGCGCATCAAAGAATTTCTGAACCACCAGAACATCAGTGATGTAGCCGAACTGATTAACAAATACACCGATTACGAAAGCCAGATTGTGGCCAACATGAGCGTACACAGGGCTGCCAAAGTGTTTAAAATACTTGACCTGCCAACGCAGAAAAATATCATTCATGAATTACCACCTTTAAAAACAGCAGAGCTGCTGAATGAATTACCGGCGGATGACCGTACCGCCTTCCTGGAAGAATTACCCAACGAAGTAGTAAAAGAGCTGATTAAAACACTGGACCCCGAGGAGCGGAAAGTAACCCTGGCGCTGCTGGGCTACCCGGAAAGCAGTGTGGGCAGGCTGATGACGCCCGACTATATTGCTGTACACCTTGACTGGACGGTGCAGGAAGTGCTGCAGCAGATCCGGGAAAATGGCAAAGACAGCGAAACCATTGACGTTATTTATATTGTTGATGACAAGGGCATTTTTATTGACGATGTGCGCATACGGGAAATTATCCTTGCCAGCCCCGACAAAAAAGTAAGCGAGATTATTGATAACCGTTATATTACCCTGAATGTAAACGACGACCAGGAAATAGCCAGCCAGATATTTAAAATGAACAACCGCGTGGCTTTGCCGGTAGTAGACAATAATAACCTGCTGCTGGGTATTGTTACCATTGACGATATTCTTTGGGTGGCCAGTGAAGAATTCAGTGAAGACATGCAGAAAATGGGGGGTACTGAAGCACTGGACGAACCCTACCTGGAAATACCGCTCTTTAAACTATTCAAGAAGCGGATTGTGTGGCTGGTGGTATTGTTCCTGGGCGAAATGCTAACCGCTACCGCCATGAAATATTTTGAAGGCGAAATTGCCAAGGCCGTAGTACTGGTATTGTTTGTGCCCCTGATTATTTCGAGCGGCGGTAACAGTGGATCGCAGGCTTCTACCCTGATAATACAGGCCATGGCCGTGGGCGAGATTACTGTTAAAGACTGGTGGCGGGTAATGAGAAGAGAAATCCTGTCAGGTCTTCTGCTGGGAAGCGTGCTGGGCCTTATTGGATTTATCCGGATTGTTTCCTGGTCGCAGCTATTTCCAGCGGTGTACGGCCCGCATTACCTGCCTATTGCTTATGCGGTAGGTATTTCGCTGGTCGGCGTAGTATTGTGGGGCACATTGAGCGGTTCCATGCTGCCACTGCTGTTAAAGAAACTGGGCGCCGACCCCGCTGTTTCTTCTGCACCGTTTGTTGCCACTCTGGTAGACGTAACAGGATTGATTATTTATTTTTCCGTAGCTTTTGCCCTGCTGAGTGGCGTTATACTTTAACTAAATTATTAACTGCATATGAGAAAAATCAGCTTCTTCATCCTGTTGTTTATTACAGTAACAGGATTTGCCCAAACCCAACTGGGCACATTAACCGTAGAAAAAATCATGCGCGACCCAAAGTGGATCGGCAGTTCACCATCCGGCATTAGCTGGAGCCATGACAGCAAATTCATTTATTTTAACTGGAATCCTGAGAAAGCGGCGACAGACTCGTTGTATTATTTCAGCCGCGACAACAGCACGCCACAGAAAACCAGCTACAGCCAAAGGCAGTCGCTGCTGCGCAACCGCGATATTACTTACAACAGCAGCCGCAGCAGTTATGTGTACGATAAAGATGGAGATATTTTCCTGGCAGACAGCAAGACAGGTAAGGAAAGGCGCATTACGCAAACCATGGATGTAGAAAGCAATCCCATTTTCGCCTTCAATGACAGCAAAGTAGTGTACACGCTCAACCAGAACTTATTCGCCTGGGAGATAGCTACCGGGCAAATAACACAGCTCAGTAATTTTCAACGTGGTAACCCTCCCCCTAAGGATCTTAAAAAAGACAACCTGAATGCACAGGAAAAATGGCTGAAAGAAGACCAGCTGAGAAATTTTGATGTATTGCGCAGCCGCAAACAAAAAAGAGACCTAACGGATTCTATGGCCAATGCCATTCCGAAAAAGAAAAACCTGCGCACCATTTATACGGAAGATAAAAGCCTGTTTGGCGCAACCATCAGTCCCGATGGCCGCTATATCAGCTACCGCTTATTTAAACCCGGCCAGGGCAAAAACACCATTGTACCCAGCTATGTAACAGAAAGTGGTTTTACAGAAGATATACCCGGTCGTACCAAAGTAGGCGCCCCACAGGGCACACAGGACCTGAACATTTTTGATACTGAAAAAGATACGGTGCTGGCTGTTAAAACCAGTGAGATCGCCGGCATCAGGGACATACCAGCCTACTTACAGGATTACCCGGAACTCTACAAAAGGAAAAGCAAAGATTCACTGAACAGGGCCATTACTTTTCTCAACCCTTCCTGGTCTCCCAAAAGCACCAACGTGGTGCTGGACGCCCGTGCACAGGACAATAAAGACCGCTGGCTGTTATTGCTGAATCCTGCTACGGGCAAAATAAAACTACTTGACAGGCAGCACGACGATGCCTGGATAGGCGGCCCCGGTATTGGTGGCAGTTTTGGCGGCGCCAGCACTGGCTGGATAGATGAAAATACTTTCTGGTTCCAGTCTGAAACTACCGGCTACGCACACCTGTACACCGTAAATGTTGTCACCGGCGAAAAAAAAGCCCTTACCAGCGGAAAGTATGAAGTGCAGCAGGCTGATCTCTCCAATGACAAAAAATATTTTTTTATTACCGCCAATGAGGTGCATCCCGGCGAGCAGCAGTTTTACCGCCTGCCGGTTACGGGCGGAAAAGCAGAACGCATTACCACCCTTACCGGTGCCTGCCAGGTAAGTCTTTCTCCCGACGAAAAACAAATCGCTTTCCTGTATTCCTATTCCACCAAACCCTGGGAGCTGTATGTGCAGGACAATAAACCAGGCGCCAAAGCGCTGCAGGTGACCAATAAAGCTACCAGCGAAGAATTCAATTCTTACGCATGGAAAGACCCGCAGGTAATTAGCATTACAGCAAGAGATGGTGCGCAGGTATATGCGCGCCTGTACAAACCCGCTAAGCCCGTCGCTTCAAAGCCAGCGGTGATATTTGTACACGGAGCAGGTTACCTGCAGAATGCGCACAAATGGTGGAGCAGTTATTTCCGGGAATACATGTTTAATAATATGCTGGCAGACAACGGCTATACCGTACTGGATATTGACTACCGGGGAAGTGCAGGCTATGGCCGCGACTGGCGCACAGGCATTTACCGTTTCATGGGAGGTAAAGACTTGACTGACCAGGTGGATGCAGCCAAATACATGGTAGACTCTTTGGGAGTGAACGCAGCCCATATTGGTTTGTATGGCGGATCTTATGGCGGGTTTATTACCCTGATGGCATTGTTTACCACACCCGATGTATTTGCTGCCGGTGCAGCACTTCGTCCCGTTACAGACTGGGCACAATACAACCATGGCTATACTTCCAATATTTTAAATGAGCCTTTTACCGACAGTATCGCCTACCGCAGAAGCTCACCCTATTATTTTGCCGGCGGCCTGAAAGGACATTTGCTGATTTGCCATGGCATCATAGACACCAATGTAAATTTCCAGGACGCGGTGAAATTATCGCAGCGTTTAATAGAATTGGGGAAGGACAACTGGGAAATTATTGGCTACCCAATGGAGGATCACGGATTTGTGGAACCCAGCAGCTGGACGGACGAATACAAACGCATCTACAAACTTTTTGAAACCAACCTCAAATAAGCGGCATTTACTTTTCAAGGAGGCTCCCAGCCAGCGTTGTTTGCCAGAAAAGATATTTTCAATTATTTAAAGCTCCCTGCCTATTATTATATGATGCCTCATTCCATATAGGTTAAAACAGCACAGAGTTCATTCTCATCCGGCAGGTACACATTTCCAAAATCGGTTACCATGGGATTTGAAAAGTGCATTGGGTTAACAGAAGCCTTCCTGAATGACCCATGAAATTCTTTTGCACCGGACTCGTCCATCAGCTGCCGTATATTGGAAGCACGGATACCTGCCCCGGGCATGATGGAGATGCGGGTACCCGCCGCCTTCACCAGCTGCCCCAGCAATAGCCCAGCATCAGGTGCAGCACTTTTCTGCCCCGATGTAAGTATACGTTCACAACCCGCGGCGATAACGGCTTCCAGCGCCTGGAAAGGATCGGGTGTTGCGTCAAAGGCACGGTTGCAGGTAACACCCATGGGATAAGCCCATTCTACAAATTGCTTTAGCTTATCCGTATCTATTTCTCCGTTTATTTTTTGTACCCCAATTGAAATACCGTCGCAGCCCAATTCCTTACAAACGCGGATGTCTTCTTTTAAAATCGCCAGTTCATCTTCGTCATAATAATAATTACCGCAGCGCGGCCTCAGAATAGGATATAATTTAATAGCGATTCGTTCGCGGGCTTGCCGTATGGTGCCATAGCTGGGCGTGGTACCTCCTTCTACCGGGTTATCGCATAATTCTACACGGTAAACCCCGGCTTTTTCCGCAATGATGCAGGATTGAATATTGAATGAACACAGTTCTAAGATAACTTTTGCCATAGCTTTAATATAGCACTATTCTATTAAATTGCCTGCTTAATTTTATAACAGCTGCCGTCAATTATGCAATACTTTTGAAAATAAATTAATCATACAGATCACTATGGAAATAGGCATTTATACATTTGCAGATATTGCAGCAGATCCAATCACTGGAAAAATGATCCGCCCACATGAACGTGTGCGTAACCTGATGGAAGAAATTGAACTGGCCGAGCAGGTGGGCCTGGATATTTTCGCAGTGGGTGAACACCACCGGCCGGATTATGTGGTATCTTCTCCGGCAGTAATACTGGGCGCAGCGGCGGCCCGTACAAAAACCATTAAACTATCCAGCGCCGTTACGGTATTAAGTTCGGATGACCCGGTGCGCGTTTTCCAGGATTTTGCTACGGTGGATCTTATAAGCAGCGGCCGCGCAGAAATTATGGCGGATCGTGGATCTTTTATTGAATCATTCCCGCTGTTTGGATACGATTTAAGCGACTATGATGCATTGTTTGAAGAGAAATTGCAACTGCTGCTGCAGCTGAATGAAAGTGAAAAAATAAGCTGGAAGGGTAAACTTCGTCCGGCTATCAATAACCTGGGCGTGTATCCAAGGCCTTTCCAGGAAAAACTACCTGTTTGGGTAGCCGTGGGTGGTACGCCTGCTTCCGTTATTCGTGCCGCCAACCTGCACTTGCCTGTAGCACTGGCTATTATCGGGGGCATGCCGGAACAATTTGTACCACTGATTGATTTGTACCGGAAATCATCCGCAAAAGCAGGGAACGAAAAAGCAAAAGTAGGCATCAACTCACATGCTTATATAGCCGCTGCTTC
>JANPGT010000035.1:0-3580 GCA_031424135.1 Chitinophagaceae bacterium | reverse complement strand
GGCGTACTGGATGGACGTTTTCTGAAGATTACCGATCGTAAAAAAGAGCTGTTTAAGACCAGTGGTGGTAAGTATGTAGCCCCGCTGCCTATAGAAAACAAGCTGAAGGAGTCTATGTTTGTAGAGCAGGTAATGATAGTGGGGGCAGAGAAGAAATTTGTGGGCGCCCTGATTGTACCTTCTTTCCCCAATTTAAAAGACTGGTGCCGGCAAAACAATATTGCCTATACTACCAATGAAGCCATTATTCACCAGCCGGAAGTAATAGCCATGTTTAAGGAACTGGTAGAGAGTTTCAATAAATTTTTTAACCATGTAGAGCAGGTGAAGAAATTTGAATTGCTGGCCCATGAGTGGAGCATTGATACCGGCGAAATGACCCCCAAAATGAGCATTAAAAGAAAAGTGGTGATGGAGAAGTACAGGGATGCTGTTGAGCGGATATATGCGTAAAATTATTTTGTATGTTGAATTTTAAATTTTGCATTTCCCTTGTGCAACCCTGGTTACTAAGCTTACACACGTACTTCAATATCATTTCGATAGCGTAAAACAGCGTGGTAACCCCAAAAAAAGGCCGTCCTATGTTTCTTAGAACAGCCTTCATATAAAATTTAAAATACAAAATTTAAAATAATCTAAGGCGCTACTGCCTGTTGGGCCTTGTTGTTATTAATTAAATCTATATCCGGAATAGAAGTGTCTGTAAGTTTTACTTTACCTCTTTCCTTTCTTACCACTCTTGAATACAGGGAAATCTCTTTATCAAATAAGAAACGGAAAAATAATTTTGTCCACGATTTGTGGTACACCAGGTTATTGTAAAAGCCTCCCGCGGTAGCTTTTATCTGCGGCAGCCTGTTCCAGGGAACAGAGGGAAAGTCGTGGTGTTCATTGTGATAGCCCACATTGAAAGCTACGGTATTCAATACGCCGTAATAGCTGAAGGTTTCCTGTTCTTCATCATGGGTAAGATAATGCTCCTGTATCCAGCGGGCACCCAGCGGATGCAGGCCAATGGAAAAGAAGAAACTAAACAGCAAAAACATCAGCGCTTTAAAGCTGAAGAAATAAAAGATGGCGGCAATAAAAACTGCCTGCAAAGCAAAATTGGCTACCACCCATTTGTCAACCGGTTTGATTTCTTTTAAGCGCGAAATACGGAAAATCTGGAACAAAGGGTAGAACAACAGCCAGAGCACTTTTCCTATAAAATAGTTATTGATAAGCTTTGCTTCCCATTTGTTGGGTAGATCTGCGTCCAGTTCATGTACCCCCTGGAATGAATGGTGTTTGATATGATAGCGTTCAAATGAAATAGAACTGGGAAACAACTGGGGCATATTGGCAATCATGCCCGCCCAGCGGTTAGCGGCCCGGTTTTTAAACAACAGGTGGTGCGCACATTCGTGTATCATTACAAAAAGTGCATGGTCTGCAAACGCGCCCAGCAAATAAGCGGCGCCCAGTATCAACCACCAGGATTGATCCCTCAGCAACCAGGCCAGCACTACCTGGAAAGCCACTATACCAAGAATCACAAAAATGGTATTTGGATTTTTACCAATCAACTTTCTCATCTCCGGGTGCTGCTGCAAAATCTGCCGGGTACGTATACGGTGCGGTTCCTGTTTTTCTGAATAGGTAAAATCTGTTCTTCTGGCCATATTGATGGTAGTAATAGTATTGAAAAGTCGTTAAGGTACATACATAAATTCAAATTGCCTGATTAAAATGCTGCGATTCCGCTTTTTCGGCCAAAATATTGATTAACAAATATTTGTGAGCCAACAAGAGCCGTTTTGCACCGGCCTGTCCCTGCGTTTTTATGCTACCCGCAAAGGCTTCCCACCAATAAAAAAACCACCGGTAGAAACCGGCGGTTTGTAATTAAACAGCTAAACGATACTTATTTAAAAAATAGTTTAATCACGTCTTTTTCATTGGTAGACTGGTTAACCGTTACCAGGTAGTAAACGCCGCTGCTCACCGTTCCTGGCCGCTGTATGGTCCTGGTATCGCCGGTCCTTACCGCATAGTTATTGCTCATCACCACCTTGCCTTCAGCACTCAACAGGCTCACATTGTAAGTGGCGCTGTTAACCGGTTGAAACTTTATCGTAAATACTTCTGCTACCGGGTTGGGCATAACTGAAACGGCTACGGTTCCTTTTTTGGTGACTGTTACTGTTTCGCTGAAGGAAATTGTTCCGTTGCTGCTGATAATCCGCAGGCGGTAGTAGTTTTTACCAGGCACCGGATTGATATCAGAAAAGAAATACTGGCTGGCTGCGGTATTGTTATTCTTAGATACTGCGGCATTGCCAATCTCCCTGAAGCTATTACCATCTGTAGATTTTTCAATAATAAAGCTGCTGGCATTGAATGCTCTTACCGTACTCCATTTCAACTGTACATTGTCTTTTTCCGGTGCACCGCTAAAATTTAAGCCATTTACAGAAAGCAATCCACCGCACATACCTGTAATATGAAAGGAAGATACTTTGGTGAGACAACCACTGTTTACAGACATTACGTTTACGTACATACCGGTATCTGCAGGCAACAGGTAGTTAATGATATGTGTCTGGTTAGAAGAAACCAGCACACTGTCTGCAGCACTTGTTTTTTTATACCAGGTATAAGTAGCATTGGCAACGGTATCTACAGACAGGCTGATATTATTGTAATAACAGTCAGACGATGCGGTGATAACCGTATTTGCCAGCGGTAAAATACTTGCATCATTAATGGTGGCATTGCCACAGGCATCAATGGCACGCAGGCGCACCAGCGAGTAGTTTATGCCGTTGCCGATGGTGAAGGTAGCAGCGGCCTGCGGCGCCTGTAAAATAGACGGCGAGGCAGGAAGGCTGCCTATAATCTCGTAGGTGTAGGGTGAAACGCCGCCATTTACAGCAGCACTTACGCTGAAGTTATTGTTGTTGCACTGGTACACAGCAGACTTGTCAAGATTGGGGTAGTCGTATGGTCTCAGGGTAAAAGTGTCGTACACGTAAGTGGCACAGCTGCTGATTAAATATTTAACGATGTAGGTAGCCGGTTCCATATTGGCAAAAGTGTAGGTAGACCCGCTTACTGAGCTGTAAGGAATACTTACGGGCGTGCCATTCTTCATACTGATAGATGGCGTAATGGCGCCGCCGCTGAACTGTGCGTTTACCCGCAAATCTCCCGAACCATTCAGCCAAACACCACCAGGGCATTTTGAAATGGCGTTGATGCCCTTGCTCAAAGTATAATTTACCGGGGAAATATTTACTGAGTCTTTTGCGCAGGCCGTTTGAACTACTATTTTATATTGATTGCCTGAAGGAAGTCCGGGTATGTCGTTAATGTTGATGGTGGTGCCGCTGCCGGAATAGCTGGCTTCCTGTACGCCACCGGGATTGTACACTTTTACAGTATAGGGACCTACGCCATTGGTAATTACTACACGCAGGTTGGTATTGCCAATATTGCAGGCTGCCGTAGTGGTAGCGCTTACACTGAAAGTCACCGGGCTTTGCGTAAAGCACCTGTTGAAAGTGGTGTCGTAACAACCGGCATCATTTTTTAT
>JANPGT010000034.1:0-3290 GCA_031424135.1 Chitinophagaceae bacterium | reverse complement strand
CGCAGGTGCCCATTGTTGGTACCGGGCTTGAAGGAAAAGCAGCACGCGATGCACGTGTGCAGTTGCTGGCAGATGGAGAAGGTGTGGTAGAGTATGTGGATGGTAACGAAATTCATGTTCGTTATGACAGGAATGACACCGACCGTTTGGTAAGCTTTGAAGAAGATTTGAAGATTTATAACCTGACCAAGTTTATCAAAACCAACCAGGAAACATCTATATCTCAGAAACCAGCCGTGAAGAAAGGCCAGCGCGTTAAGAAAGATGATTTCTTAAGCGAAGGATACGCCGTTAAGGATAGTGAACTGGCATTGGGACGTAACCTGAAAGTGGCCTTCATGCCATGGAAAGGTTACAACTTTGAGGATGCGATTGTGATCAACGAGAAAGTGGTAAGTGAGGATTTGTTTACTTCTATCCATATTTCTGAATATGAACTGGAAGTACGCGATACCAAACTGGGTGAAGAGGAACTGACACCCGATATTCCCAACGTATCTGAAGAAGCTACCAAAGACCTGGATGAGAATGGTATCATCCGTATTGGTGCTACGGTGAAAGAAGGCGATATCATTATTGGTAAGATTACACCAAAAGGTGAAAGTGATCCTACACCGGAAGAGAAACTGCTGCGCGCCATCTTTGGCGATAAAGCAGGAGATGCAAAAGACGCTTCGCTGAAAGCACCCAATGGTGTGGAAGGTGTGGTTATCAATAAAAAATTATTCCAGCGCGCCAAGAAAGACAAGAATGCCAAAGTGCGTGAGAAAGCACAGCTGGAAAAACTGGAAAAAGTACACGAGAAGAATACCGAAGACCTGAAAGAATTGCTGCTGAACAAACTGCAGACATTGCTGAAAGAATACAGCTCTGCCGGTGTAAGCAACAATTTTGGTGAGATGCAGATTGGCAAGGGTGCTAGGTTCAATGCAAAAAACCTGGCGGCTATTGATTACCTGAACGTAAACCCATTGGGCTGGACAGGTGATGCACATACGGATGAACTCATCAACGTATTGCTGCACAATTACAGCATTAAGTACAACGAAGAGCTGGGAAGATACAAAAGAGAAAAATTCAACATCTCTATTGGTGATGAATTACCCGCAGGTGTGTTGAAACTGGCGAAAGTATACCTGGCTGTTAAGCGTAAGCTTAAAGTGGGTGATAAAATGGCGGGCCGTCACGGTAATAAAGGTATTGTGGCCAAGATTGTACGTGCAGAAGACATGCCTTTCCTGGAAGATGGAACACCAGTAGATATTGTACTGAACCCGTTGGGCGTACCAAGCCGTATGAACCTGGGCCAGATTTACGAAACCATTTTAGGATGGGCGGGAGAGAAACTGAATGTGAAATTTGCCACTCCCATTTTTGATGGTGCCACTACAGACGAGATTGCTAATTACTGCAACGATGCAGGCATACCGTTAAACGGACACACCTACCTGTACGATGGTGAAACGGGCGACCGCTTCCACCAGAAGGCAACCGTAGGTATCATTTATATCATCAAACTGCACCACATGGTGGATGATAAAATGCACGCCCGTTCTATCGGACCATACAGTCTTATCACGCAGCAGCCTTTGGGTGGTAAAGCCCAGTTTGGTGGTCAGCGTTTTGGTGAGATGGAAGTATGGGCACTGGAAGCCTATGGCGCCTCTAACATCCTGCAGGAATTGTTAACGCTGAAGTCTGATGATATCATCGGCCGCGCTAAAACATACGAAGCAATTGTGAAGGGCGAGAACATTCCAAGACCAGGTGTTCCTGAATCATTCAATGTATTGGTGCATGAACTGAGAGGTTTGGGATTGGATCTGAAGTTTGAATAAAAATTCAGGCTGTGAGCTTATAGCTACGAGCTGTGAGCCATTACAACAGAGGGTTAAAAAAATCAGCAGAGAGCTCGTAGCTCGAAGCTCATCGCTAAAAGCTTAATTAAACATATGGCTATCAGAAAAGATAACAATCGTCAGAGAGCGACTTTTACTTTTTCTAAAATCACCATCGGACTTGCTTCACCGGACAGCATCCTGGAAAGAAGTTTTGGTGAAGTATTAAAGCCCGAAACCATTAACTACCGTACTTACAAGCCTGAGCGTGATGGTTTGTTCTGCGAAAGAATTTTTGGACCGGTAAAAGATTACGAATGTGCCTGCGGTAAGTACAAGCGTATCCGTTATAAGGGTATTGTGTGCGACCGTTGCGGTGTGGAAGTAACCGAGAAGAAAGTACGCCGCGAACGCATGGGACATATCAAACTGGTGGTTCCTGTAGTGCATATCTGGTATTTCAAAAGTTTGCCCAATAAAATTGGTTACCTGCTGGGCGTAAGCTCTAAAAAGCTGGAGACCATTGTTTATTACGAGCGCTATGTAGTTATACAGGGTGGCGTAAAAGAAAGCCTGAACACCGGCGATCTGTTAACTGAAGAAGAGTACCTGGAAATCCTGGATACCCTTCCAAAAGATAACCAGTACCTGCCAGATGATGATCCGCAAAAATTTATTGCCAAAATGGGTGCTGAAGCGGTGCATGATCTGTTACAGCGCATCGATCTTGACAGCCTGAGTGCGCACCTGCGCAATGCCGCTGCCAATGAAACTTCACAGCAGCGTAAAGCAGATGCCCTGAAACGTTTGAGCGTAGTAGAAGCTTTCCGTGATGCCAATACAAGAATCAACAACCGTCCTGAGTGGATGGTAATGCAATACATTCCCGTTATACCACCGGAACTGCGCCCATTGGTGCCGCTGGATGGTGGACGTTTCGCGTCTTCAGATTTGAATGATCTTTACCGTCGCGTAATCATCCGTAACAACCGTTTAAAGCGTTTGCTGGAGATTAAAGCACCTGAAGTAATCTTACGTAATGAAAAACGTATGCTGCAGGAAGCCATCGACAGTCTGTTCGACAACTCACGCAAATCAAATGCTGTTAAGGCAGAAGGTGGCCGTGCGTTGAAATCTTTGAGCGATGTACTGAAAGGTAAACAAGGCCGTTTCCGCCAGAATTTGCTGGGTAAACGTGTCGACTATTCAGGCCGTTCTGTAATCGTGGTAGGACCAGAACTGAAACTGCACGAGTGCGGTTTGCCAAAAGATATGGCGGCTGAACTGTTTAAACCATTCATCATCCGAAAGCTGATTGAAAGAGGTATCGTAAAAACAGTAAAGAGTGCCAGGAAATTAGTAGATAAAAAAGAGGCCATTGTTTGGGATATCCTCGAAAATATATTGAAAGGTCACCCGGTAATGTTAAACCGTGCCCCAACGCTGCATAGG
>JANPGT010000033.1:0-1976 GCA_031424135.1 Chitinophagaceae bacterium | reverse complement strand
GCTTGCCAATATGCCCTCTTCGGAACTATTCTCATCTTTTGAATGAGTATATTTATACCATTTATCCCGGTCGCCGCTGCCAGTTTCACCCACATACATCTGCCATACAGTCGTCTTTCTGATGGCGTCTTCCTTTGCTTTTAGCAATACCGCAATGGCTTTATCAGAATCCGTTACCATGGCCGCTGTGGCGGTGACGGTAGGCTGCATGACTGCGTTTATCATGGATAATACAGAGGGGAATATAAGGATGGCAAACCCGAGTACAAATGGACGGAACAATGGATAAAAATCAACCGGTTCGGCATTGGCAATATGCCGCCAGACCCTGGAAGCAATATACCAGATAGTTGCAAAACTGGCTATTCCCCTCCCGACACCGATCAATTTGCTGCACAGCGGCATCATATCGCTGTACAATTGCTCCAGTACACCGTGTAAGCCATTCATTTCAGTAGCTATCCCCTGCGCCCTTCCAATTTGGGAAAACCCGATAGCACTGCTTATGCAGAACAAAAACTTCCACCACTGTGTCATACTTCACATTTTTAAGTAACCTCTCACCGCTTACTTTCCGATTCCATAGGTTGAACGAACAGCATTTACATCGTTTTTTTCTTTGGCTCTTTGAAGCGCCAGCAGCGTTGTATTATTATTAAAATGCCTCAGGAAACTTAGTTTGTTTTGCATCTCCCCATAGATGCCGTCAATTGCAGTCAGGCGCTCATCATCTGACATCCTTAATTTATCTGCTGTGATGACCGTAAGAAGCGCATCCAGGTTTCTGAGGCTTTCTTCAAATAGTTTTCCATATACCTTACCGATATAAATAATTTCATCGGGCCCGAAGTTTTCGTCGTTTTTAAACCGGTTAAACGCTATTTTATATTCCTTGACCAGCTGTAACTGAAATTCTACTATATCGGCAGATTTCTTATACCTCTTTACCATTGGACTTACGGCCATCAAGCCATCCAGGAAGGTTTTGTGCAAGGTGAAATTCCTTTCAGAGAGGGTTTTAATGGTATTGTAGCCGCCGGACAGTATCTCATATCCTTTCTTCAGGTCAGAAAGTATCTGTTTGAACTGCGCCAATTTTTCTATATCGAGTGCCAGTTGCTCCAGCTCCTGCGCCTGGGCATCCACCCTGATTCCTGCAAACAGGCTGGCAATGAAAAGCAGAAAGGCTATAATTATTTTTTTCATGTGTTAAGGCATTTTGATATTATTCAGCATGCGGCTTGTTTGCACTTCATCAGTTTCCTTTTTTCTTTGCAATCCCAATACCAGCGTTTCCCGCCCAAAGTTTTGAGCAAATGCATATTTGTCCTGCATATCTGCTGCAAGCGCGTCAATCCTTTTCAACCGTTCATCATCTTTCATTTCATAAACTCCTGAACTCGTTAAACGAATGAGTTCGTCAATATTTACAGCGCATTGTTCCAGTAATTTGGTGAATACGTTAAAAACATACACCGCTTCATCAGCAGTAAATACATCCGGAGCATTCATCTGGGTGATGTTTTTTTTGTAGGCCTTGACAATCTGCAACTGCAGGAATACGATATCAGCTACCCTCGCATAGTCGCCTATTTTTGGGTTAACAGATTTCAGGGCATTGAAATTTCCCAGGTGCAATTGCAAATCGCCATGCTTAATATCGCTGATGGTGTTCAGTCCTTTTTTTGCGATATCGTACCCTTTTTCCACGTAACCTATATATACTTCCAGTAAAGCGACCTGCTGGATGAGGTTTTTAATCTGTCCTGCTTTCTGGTTGAATATTCCCTGTGCCTGACAGTGGAAAGTCAATGATATCCCAGCCAATACTATCCAGCAATTTCTTATCATTTTCTCTCTATTTGACTTATTGAATTCCATACAGGGCTTTTACAGTGTTGATATCATTTTCGTCTTTAGAACGCTGCAGGCTAAGTAAAATATTCTGGCTGTTGAATAATTTCAAATCGTTATAG